>JAIYAG010000580.1 GCA_027489195.1 Burkholderiales bacterium
CAGCCGTGCACGCGGCTGGCGGCGCTCGACCGGCTCGAGCGGGTGCTGCACGTCGGGGGCTTCTCCAAGACGCTGGCGGCGAACCTGCGGGTCGGCTTCATCGCCTGCGCGGCGCCGCTGGCGCGCCAGCTCACCGACCTGAAGATGCTGGTCGGCCTCACCACCCCCGAGCTGGGCGAGCGGGTGGCCTACCGGGTGCTGTCCGAAGGCCACGACCGGCGGCACCTGGAACGGCTGCGGGGACGGCTCGCCGCCGCCCGCGAGCCGGTCGTGCGCACGCTCGAGCGGCTGGGGTTCCGCCCCTCCGCGGGCAACGCCGCCGGCATGTTCGTCTGGGCCGATTCCGACCTGGACACCGTGCCGCTGGCCGAGGCGATGCTCGAGCAGGGCTTCCTGATGGCGCCCGGCAGCCTCTTCTCGCCCGACCAGCGCCCCAGCACCTGGATGCGCTTCAACGTGGCGACCTCGCTGGAGCCGCGGATGCTGCGCGCGCTCCAGGAGACGCTCGAACGGAGCCGGCAGCGCTTGAAATCCGCCGCGCCGCCCCGATAATCCCGCCACCCGTCCGGGTCGGCACCGTGCCTGTCGCGGTCCCGCCCGGCCCCGAACCCCGAGACCACACCAAGACATGGGCGCGATGAAGGAAACCCTGGGCTTCCAGACCGAGGTCAAGCAGCTGCTCCAGCTGATGATCCATTCGCTGTACAGCAACCGCGAGATCTTCCTGCGCGAGCTGGTGTCCAACGCGTCGGACGCCTGCGACAAGCTGCGCTTCGAGGCGATCGACCGTCCCGAGCTGCTTGCCGGCGCCGCCGAGCTCGAGATCCGGATCGAGTTCGACGCGGCGGCTCGCACGATCACCGTCACCGACACCGGCATCGGCCTGTCGCGCCAGGAGGCGATCGACAACCTGGGCACGATCGCCCGCTCCGGCACCCGCGAGTTCTTCTCGAGCCTCACCGGCGACAAGGCCCGCGACTCGAACCTGATCGGCCAGTTCGGCGTCGGGTTCTACTCGTCGTTCATCGTGGCCGACCGGGTCGTCGTCGAATCGCGCCGCGCCGGGCTGCCTGCCGCCGACGGCGTGCGCTGGGAGTCCGACGGCAGCGGCGAGTTCAGCATCGAGGCGATCGAGCGCGCCGAGCGCGGCACGCGGATCGTGCTCCACCTGCGCGAGAAGCGCGCCGACGACGAGGACGGCGCCGATCACGGCGAGCTGCTGTCGGGCTGGCGGCTGCGCTCGATCGTGCGTCGCTACTCCGACCACATCTCGCTGCCGATCCTGATGAAGGCCGAGGCGGCGAAGGAGGGCGAGGACGCCGGCTGGGAGACCGTCAACCAGGCGAGCGCGCTCTGGACCCGCTCGAAGTCCGAGCTCGACGACGAGCAGTACCGCGAGTTCTACAAGCACCTGACGAACGACGCCGACGCGCCGCTCGCCTGGACGCACAACCGCGTCGAGGGCCGCAGCGAATACACCCAGCTGCTCTATGTGCCGGCGCACGCGCCGTTCGACCTCTGGGACCGGCAGCACCGGCGCGGCATCCGCCTGTACGTGCGCCGGGTGTTCATCATGGACGACGCCGAGCAGCTCATGCCGGTGTACCTGCGCTTCGTGAAGGGCGTGGTCGATTCCGCCGACCTGCCGCTCAACGTCTCGCGCGAGATCCTCCAGGAGAGCCGCGACGTCCGCGCGATCCGGGAAGGCTGCACGAAGCGCGTGCTGTCGATGATCGAGGACATCGCCGCCAACCGGCCCGACGACTACGCGAGCTTCTGGAAGGAGTTCGGCCAGGTCCTCAAGGAAGGCCTGGGCGAGGACATCGGCAACCAGGAGCGGCTCGCCAAGCTGCTGCGCTTCGCGTCGACCTCGACCGGCACCGGCGAGCAGACCGTCTCGCTCGAGCAGTACGTGTCCCGCATGAAACCGGGCCAGGACAAGGTCTACTACGTGACCGCCGAGTCCGAGGCGGCCGCACGCAGCAGCCCGCACCTCGAGGTGTTCCGCCGCAAGGAGATCGAGGTGCTGGTGCTCGCCGACCGCGTCGACGAGTGGATGCTGTCGTTCCTGCAGGAGTTCGACGGCAAGCCGATGGTGTCGGTGTCGCGCGGCGGGCTCGACCTGGGCGGGCTGCAGGACGCCGAGGAGAAGCAGAAGGTCGAGGAGACCGCGAAGGCCTATGCCGAGCTGGTCGGCCGCATCCGCGAGGCGCTGGGCGACCGGGTCAAGGACGTGCGCGTCACCGACCGGCTGACCGATTCGCCGTCCTGCCTGGTGTCCGACGAGAACGAGATCAGCGGCACGCTCGAGCGGCTGCTCAAGCAGGCCGGCCAGAAGGCGCCCGACCGCAAGCCGATCCTCGAGATCAACCCGGGGCATCCGCTGGTCGAGCGGATGAAGGCCGACACCGCCGACGCCGAGCGCTGGGCCCGGCTGCTGTTCGACCAGGCACTGCTCGCCGAGGGCGGACAGCTCGAGGATCCGGCCGGCTTCGTCAGGCGCCTGAACGACATGCTGCTGGCGATGTCGGTGCGGTGATCGCCGCGGACCGCGAGGCCGACGTACTGCTGCAGGGGCTGGCGCCGGTGATCGGCCCGGCCCCCCGGCTGCTGATCCTCGGCAGCTTTCCCGGCGAGGCCTCGCTCGCGCAGGCGCGCTACTACGCGCATCCGCGCAACCGGTTCTGGCCGATCCTCGGGGCGCTGCTCGACGAGCCGCTGCCCGAGCTGGCCTACGAGGCGCGCCTGGAGCGCCTGAAGGCGCGGCGCATCGCCCTCTGGGACGTGCTCGGGGCCTGTCGGCGCGAGGGCAGCCTCGATGCCGCGATCCGCGACGCCCGCGGCAACGACTTCGACGCGCTGCTCGCGGCGATGCCCGGCCTGGGCGCCGTCGCGTTCAACGGCGCGACCGCGGCGCGCGCCGAGCCCGGTTTCGTGGCGCGCGGCCTGGCGACCTACCGCCTGCCCTCGACCAGCCCCGCCCATGCGGCGCTGTCGCACGAGGCGAAGCTCGCCCGCTGGTCGGCCCTGCGCACCGACGGCTGGATCTCGGCATGAGCCGCACGAAGGACGCGGCCCCGCGCCGTCCGCGCGCCTCCGGCGTCGCCCCGGCGCCGGTCGACCCGCCGATCGAGCTGTCCGAGCAGGACGGCGTGCGCTACCTGCATTTCGGCTCGTGCTGGATCCAGGGCGCGATGCGGCTGCGCAAGCCCTTCGACCTCGAGCTCGACTACGTGCGCCACATGATGGCGTGGCTGCTGTTCATGGAGCCGCCGGTCCGCGTGCTGCAGCTCGGTCTGGGCGCCGCGGCCCTCACCAAGTGGTGCTGGAAGCAGCTGCCGCAGACCGAGGTGGTCGCGGTGGAGCAGGGCGCCACCGTGATCGCCGCCTGCCGGCAGTTCTTCGCCTTGCCCGAGGACGATTCGCGCCTCGAGATCGTCCATGGGGATGCCGGCGAGTTCGTGGCGAGGCCAGGCTCGCGCGGGCAGTTCGGGGTCGTGCAGGTCGACCTGTACGACCGCGATGCGCGCGGCCCGGTCCTCGAGTCGCCCGAGTTCTATGCGGCCGTGCGCCGCGCCATCGCCGAGCCGGGCATGATGGTCGTCAACCTTTTCGGCAGCGACCACGCGTCGTTCGAGCGCAACCGGCTTCGGATCGACGAGGCCTTCGGCGGCCGGGTGCTGGTGCTGCCGCCGGTCGAGGCCGGCAACCTGGTGGTGCTGGCCTTCGCCGGGCCGCCGCTGGCGGTCGACGCGGCGATGCTCTTCGAGCGGGCCGCCGAGGTCGAGCGGCGCTGGCGGCTGCCGGCGCGCGGCTGGGCCAAGGCGCTGCGCGAGCAGGTCGCGGGCGGCTGAAGCTGTGAATAAACCTACTGCGCGTCCCGATCCGGCGCCTGCGGTGCTCGCCGTACATCACGTACGGCTGCGCTCCTCGGCACCGGCTCGGGCCTGCTCGCTACGGTTTCTTCACAG
>JAIYAG010000225.1 GCA_027489195.1 Burkholderiales bacterium
AGCGCGTTCATCGCCTCCGGGCGGTCGAGCTCGACGAGCAGCAGATGCGGCTCGGGGGTCGACAGGCGGAGCGTCTCGTAGCGGTCGGGCAGCGGCATCGGGCGGGCTCCGGTCAGTCGAACACTACGACGCCGCGGCCGCGCACGCCGCCAGCGATCAGCGCCTGGCAGTGCTCGACGAGCCGCGCGAACGGCACGCGATGCACGATCGTCTCGAGCGCGCGCGGCCTGAGGTCGGTGGTCATGCGCATCCATGCGCCGGTGCGGCGGTCGAGCGGATGGTTGGCGTTGACGCCGGCGAGCACGACGCTGCGCAGGATGAACGGGTAGATGGACGTGGCGAAGGTCTCGCCGGCGGCGTTGCCGAAGGGCGCGACCACGCCCCCCTTGCGCATCGTGCGCAGCACGAAGTCGAGCGGCGCGCCGCCCACCGCGTCGATGGCCCCCGACCAGAGCTGCTCGTCGAGCGGCTTCGTGTGCTGCTGCTGGATCTCGCGGCCGACGACGCGCGCCGCGCCGATCGACTTCAGGTAGGCGTGCTCGGAGGCCTTGCCGGTCATCGCGACGACGCGATGTCCGAGGCCGGCGAGCATGTCGATGGCGAAGCTCGAGCAGCCGCCGGTGGCGCCGGTGACGATCACCTCGCCGTCGCCGGGCACGACGCCATGGCGCTCGAGCGTCTCGACGGCGACCGCCGAGGTGTAGGCGCCGATGCCGAGCGCGACGACCGAGAACGCGTCGAAGCCCTCCGGGATCCGGTGGACCCAGTCGGCGGGCACGCGGACCCGCTCGGAGAAGGCGCCATCATGACGGATGCCGAACTCCTGCCCGCCCTGGACGGTGACCTCGTCGCCGGGCCGAAAGCGCGCATCGGCCGAGGACTCGACCACGCCCGACACCTCGATGCCGGGGATGCAGGGGAAGCGCTTGATCACGTTGCCGGCGCCGCTGACGGCGCGCGCGTCCTTGTAGTTGATCGCGGCGAAGCGGCTGCGGATCAGCACCTCGCCCGCACCGACCTCGTCGGCGCCGAGCTCGACCCAGCGGCTGAAGCGCGCACCCGCGTCGTCGCGGAAGGTCCGGATCGCCCTGTGCTTCATCGCCCAGCCTCCTGCGGCCCGATCGCGGCGCGCGTGGCGAGCAGCGCGTCGATCTCGGCCGCGTCGAATCCGTAGTCCGCGAGGACCTCGCGGGTGTGCTCGCCGAGCGCGGGCGGCGCGTGCCGCACCCGCGCCTGCGTGTCGCGGTCGCCGACCAGGAAGCCGGCGAGCCGCACCGGGCCGGTCCGGTGCGGCACCTCGACCGCGGCGCGCGCATGCGCGAACTGCTCGGACGCCACGACCTGCGCGTAGTCGGCGACCGGCGCGCACATGATGTCGAGCCGCTCCATCTCGGGCAGCCAGTCGGCGGTGGCGCGGGCGGCGAGCCGCGCCTCCAGGGCCTCGCGCAGCGCGGCCCGGTTGCGCACGCGCGCGTCGTTGCCCGCGAAGCGCGGATCGTCGACGAGCGCCTCCAGCCCGAGCAGCCCGCACAGCGCCTTCCAGCGCGGCGGCTGGTAGGCCGCCACCATCATCCAGCCGTCGGCCGTCCGGTAGGCCTCGTTGGGCGCCGCGTACGGCGCGGCACTGCCGATCCGCTTCGGCACCTCGCCGCTCGCCATGTACGACGCCAGGCCGCTGGCCTGCAGCATCAGGCTCGCGTTGTACATGCTCACGTCGAGGTACTGGCCGCGCGCCGTGCGGTCGCGCTCGCGCAGCGCGGCCAGCACCGCCATCGTCCCCAGGAAGCCGGTGGTCAGGTCCACCGCCGGCACCTGCACCTTGCAGGGCTCGGCGCCCTCGACGCCGATCTGGCTCATCAGCCCGGAGAGTGCCTGCACGACGCCGTCGACCCCAGGCCGGTCGGCCCAGGGGCCGTCCTGTCCGAATGCGGTGACCGCGACCCAGACCAGCCGCGGATTGATCGCGGCGAGCGCGTCGTAGCCGACGCCGAGCTTCGCCATCACGCCCGGCCGGAAGCTCTCGACGACGATGTCGGCGCGCGCCGCCATCCGCCGCACCGCGTCGACCGCGGCCGGCTGCTTGAGGTCGAGCGACAGGCCGCGCTTGTTGCGGTTGAAGCTCATCGCGACCACCGAGTCGCCGTCGAGCCAGGGCGGCCCGAGCGCGCGGCCGAGGTCGCCGCCGGGCGACTCGATCTTCACGACCTCGGCACCCATGTCGCCGAGCAGCATGCCGATCGTCGGGCCCGCCCCGATCTGCGAGAAATCCAGGACCCTCAGGCCCTCGAGCGCCGTGCCGAGTGCCATGGCGTCACTCGATCCGGATGCCGGTCTCGCGGCCGATCCGCTGCCACCGGGCGACGTCGCGCTGGATCAGCCCCTGCAGTTCGTCGGGCCCGAGGAACGAGGGCTCGAAGCCCTGCGAGACCATCCGCTCGCGGACATCGGGCGACTCGGTCGCGCGGCGCAGCTCGGCGGCGATGCGCGCGGTGATCTCGCGCGGCGTGGCCGCCGGCGCGAGGATCGAGTACCACAGCGGCACGTCGTAGCCCGGCACGCCCGATTCGGCGACCGTCGGCACGTCGGGCAGCAGCGGCGAGCGCCGGCCGGTGGCGACCGCGAGCGCGCGCAGCTTGCCGGCCTGCACATGCGGCGCGACCGAGGCCAGCGTCGCGAACGCGGTCTGGATCTGGCCGCCGAGCAGGTCGGCGATCGCCGGGCCCGTGCCCTTGTAGGGGACGTGGGTCACCTGCGTGCCGGCCATCTTGTCGAACAGCTCGAAGGCGAGGTGCTGCGGGGTGCCGCTGCCCGGCGTGCCGTAGTTCAGCTTGCCGGGCTGGGACTTGGCGAGCGCGAGGAACTCGGCGGTGCTCTTGGCGGGCACCGACGGATGCACGACCAGCAGCATGGGCACCGAGGCGACCAGCGCGATCGGCGCGAAGTCGCGCTCGATGTCGAAAGGCAGCTTCTGGCCGAGGCCGGGGTTGATCGTGACCTGGTTCGACGCGATGACGATCGTGTAGCCGTCGGCCGCGGCGCGCGCCGCCTGGTCGGTGCCGAGGTTGCCGCCCGCGCCGGGCCGGTTGTCGATCACCACCGGCTGGCCGATCGCCTCGGAGAGCTTCGGGCCGAGCATCCGCGCGAGGATGTCGTTGCCGCCGCCGGGCGGGAACGGCACGACGAAGCGGACCGCCCGCGACGGCCAGCGCCCCTCGGGCGACTGCGCGCGGGCGGGAGTCAGAGCGGCGAGAGCGAGCGCGGCGGAACCGGCTCGCAGCGCGTGGCGCCTGGAGGTCATGCGGGAGTCTCCTTCTGAAGTGATCAGCCCTGCAGCGGGTCGCCCCGGAGCACGGTGCGGTTGACGTTGGCATGCGGGCGCTCGGTGCCCGGCACGTCGAAGGTCACGCGCCGATTGACGCGGCGATGCGGCCAGTAGTCGGCGTTGGCGTAGTGCTGCGTCGAGCGGTTGTCCCAGACCGCGAGGCCGTGGGGCTGCCACTCGTGCTGCACGGTGAACTCGGGGCGCCGGATCCAGCTCGACAGGAACGCCAGCATCGCCTGGCTCTCGCGGCGGTCGATGCCGTCGATGTGCTTCGTGAACGAGTCGTTGACGTACAGGCAGCGGCGACCGGAGTCGGGGTGCACCAGCACGACCGGATGCGAGACCGGCTTGTAGTGGCGGATCGCGTTGATCAGGGCCTCGTCGCCGCGGCGCCCGAGCGCATCGCGGAACCCGCTGACCTCCCAGGTGTGGGTCGCGGTGAGGCCCTCGAGGTACACCTGCATGCCGGGCGACAGCGCCTCGAAGGCCTTGCTGGTGCTCAGCCAGCAGGTGTTGCCGCCGTGGGGCGGCGTCTCGGTGATCTGGATCACCGTGCCCATCGGCGGGCGGGCCTGCCAGGTGAGGTCGGTGTGCCACTGGTCGATCGAGGGCGGGCGCTCGCGGTCGGTGACGATCATCTCCATCTCGGGCACCGACTCGTGGCGATCGAAGAAGGAGCCGCCGGAGATCGGCCCGAAGACCTCGGCGAGCGCGACATGCTGCGCGGGGGTCAGCACCTGCGGCCGGAAGAACAGCACCTCGAAGTCGGCGAGCGCGCGGCGCAGCTCGGCGCGCACCGGATCGGGCAGCGGCCGCGTCAGGTCGACCCCGTCGACCCAGGCGGCGAAGTTCGGCAGGCGGGGCGTCGGACGGATGTGCTCGTAGCGCCGTGCGAGGTCGATCGGCACGGTCTCTCGGGGCGTGGCGGCCATCGCGGTGTCTCCGGATCGTCGATGAGGGCCTCACTGTAGGCCGGCTCGGCCGATCGTGCAGGTTCGCCGCTCACTCGGTGGCCGGCAGGCGGGCGCGCGGCGGCCCGCTCGGGGCGCCCGCTCAGCGCGGGACGGCCGGCGCCGGCGCGCGCGCCGCCCGCACGCCGACCAGGATGCCCGCGGTCACCAGCGCCAGCCCGCCGATCAGGGCGAGGCCGAGCGGCTCGCCGAGCACGGCGACCGCCGTCAGCGCCGACAGCCCGGGCACGAGCGCGGTCAGCATGGTGGTGCGCACCGGTCCGAAGCTGCGCACCATGGTCGCGAAGGTGATGCCGGAGATCACCACCGAGCCGATGCCCTGCCAGAGCGCCTGGAACAGGATCTCGCCCGCCGGCGCCGAGGCGAGCCGGCTGTCGACCACGCCGGCGAGCGCGAGCCCCGCGTAGACCGGCACGTAGGCGACCAGCGCGAAGACGGTGATCGCGATGGTCGCCTCGACCGGATCGAGCCGCTCGCGGCGCATCAGCACGGTGTAGGTCGACCAGCACGCCGAGGCGACGAGGAACATCAGGTCGCCCTTCCAGACGTCGCCGCCGTCGAAGGCCCGCAGCAGCGAGGCGCCGCCGACCAGCGCACCGCCGCCCAGGATCATCGCGAGCGCCAGCACGCGGCCCGCCGCCAGGCGCTCGTGCAGCAGCACCACCGACAGCAGCGCGGTCCACAGCGGCAGCATGCCGGGCAGCAGCACCGAGCCGTGCGCGGCCGGCGCGTGCACGAAGCCGGCATAGGCGAACACGCCGTAGCCGATGCCGCCGAACAGCCCGCAGACGGTGGTGACTCGGGCGCCGAGCGGCGAGACGCCGAGCCAGGACGGTGCCGCGCCGCCCGCGGCACGCCGGCGCCGCACGATCCACCAGCCCCAGGGCACGAGCACCAGCGAGGCGCCGAGGATCCGGCAGAACAGGATGTCCCAGGGACTGAGGGACTTGAGGGCCATCGCACGGGCGACGACGATGAAGGCGGTCCAGATCGCGATCGTGGCCACCGCGGCCGCGATGCCGACCGCACGGGAATTCATGGGCATCGGCGGATTATCCTCTTCGCCCGGAACGCCCAGGACCGGCCCGCGGTCGCGGGTCCGGAACCGGAACGTGCTCCGGCCGCGACGACGCCTATCATCGGCCCTCCACGAAGACCCCCACACACGAGGAGACACCGCCATGCCCCGCCTTCAGGACAAGGTCTGCATCGTCACCGGCGCCACCAGCGGCATCGGCCGGCGCACCGCCGAGGTGTTCGCCGCCGAGGGCGCGCACGTGATCGTCGCCGGACGGCGCGAGGCCGAAGGCCGTGCCGTCGAGGCCGCGATCGGCGCGCGCTGCGCGTTCGTGCGGACCGACGTCACCGACGAGGCCCAGGTCGAGGCGCTCATCGCCTTCACGATGGCCCGCCACGGCCGCATCGACTGCCTGTTCAACAACGCCGGCGGGCCGGCGCCGGTCGGCGGCATCGAGACGATCCCGGTCGAGGGGTTCGACGCGGCGATGGCGACGCTGCTGCGCTCGGTGATGCTCGGCATGAAGCACGTCGCGCCGATCATGATCGCGCAGGGTTCGGGCAGCATCGTCAACAACGGCTCGATCGCGGGGAGTCGCGCCGGCTACTCGACCTCGATGATCTACTCGGCCGCCAAGGCGGCGGTGATCCACCTGACCCGCTGCGCGTCGATGCAGCTCGGCGAGCGCAACGTGCGGGTCAACACGATCTCGCCCGGCGGCATCGCGACCGGCATCTTCGGCAAGGCCCTGGGGCTGTCGGCGGAGCAGGCCGAGGCGAGCGCCGAAGCGGTGAAGGTGGGCCTGGCGAAGATGCAGCCGATCCCGCGGGCCGGCCTCGTCGACGACATCGCGATGGCGGCGGTCTTCCTCGCCAGCGACGAGTCGGGCTTCGTCAACGGGCACGACCTCGTCGTGGACGGTGGGGTGATCGGCGGACGCATGTGGTCGCCGCACCAGGAGGCGGTGCGCGGCATGCGCGCCGCGTTCGGCATCGAGCACTGAGCTGGCGGGGGGCCTGCCGCGGGCCCCGAGCCGGCCCGGAGGCAGCCGCTCAGGCGAGGCGGCCGGCCTGGAAGTCGGCCACCGCCTGGTGCAGCTCCTCGACGGTGTTCATCACGAAGGGGCCGTACTGCGCGATCGGCTCGCCGAGCGGGCGTCCGGCGATCAGCAGCGCGCGCGCCGGCCCCGTCGCCCGCAGCGCCACGCCGTCGCTGCCCGGTGCGTTCGAGAGCACCGCCATCCGGCCCGAGCCGACGCGGGTGCCCTCGATGTCGAGCTCGCCCCGGTACACGTAGACGAAGGCGTTGTGTCCGGCCGGCATCGCCTGCTCGAAGCGCGCGCCCTCGGGCAGCTCGAGGTCGAGGTACAGCGGCTCGGTGCCTTCGCGCGTGACCGCGCCCTCGATGCCGTGGCTGCGGCCGGCGATGGCGACCACGCGCACGCCGCCGGGCGCGGTGAAGGCGGGCAGCTCGTCGGCCTTGAAGTCGCGGTACCAGGGCGGGCGCATCTTGTCGCGCGCCGGCAGGTTCAGCCAGAGCTGGAAGCCTTCCATCAGGCCCTCGGACTGCTCGGGCAGCTCGGAGTGGATCACGCCGCGCCCCGCGGTCATCCACTGCACGCCACCGCCCTCCAGCAGCCCCTCGTTGCCGGCGCTGTCGCGATGCCGCATGCGGCCGGCGATCATGTAGGTGACGGTCTCGAAGCCGCGATGCGGATGGTCGGGGAACCCCGCGATCCAGTCGTCGGGATCGTCGCTGCGGAAGTTGTCGAGCATCAGGAACGGATCGAGGCGGCGCTGCAGCGGCTGGGTGAGCACGCGCAGCAGCTTCACGCCGGCGCCGTCCGAGGTCGGCTGGCCGATCTCGAGCCGCTCGACGCGGCGCGGACGTGCCACCTGTTCGGCGGCGATGCGGTCGGTGACGTCCATGACAGGGACTCCTTCGGCGGACACGGGGTGATCGGACAACGCGGCCGGGGACAGGCCCTGCCCGGAGGTCGGATCCGGACGGCAAGCCTATCAGCCGCGCGCACCGGGGCGCGCCGGTGCGGGCCGGCGTGCGTCGCCCGGGCCCGGCGCACCCGCCCCACACATCGTGACGATTCGGACACAGTGTGCGGTTCGTCCGCCCGGAGCGGCACCATCCGGGTCGCGTGGCGTGCGGCCGACGCGCCGGCGCCGCGAATCCCGCCGGGAGCCCCGGCCGGGCCGCCCGTCCGCACCGCGGTGCCTTCGCAGGGGGGTCGGGGCTACGCTTCGCGCGAGACGGCCGTGTCAGACACGCGCCGTGCCCACCCTGCCTCTGTCCACCGGCCCCGGGCTTCCGGACGCCACCGAACCAGGCTTCGCCATGCGCAGACTGATCGCCTCCGCCCTCCTCGCCGCCGCCGCTGCCGCCGGCGCCCTGCACGCGCCCGACGCCTCGGCACAGGCCGCCCCCGCCGCCGACCGCCTCGAGCGGATCCGGGCCGCCGGCGCGGTCCGCATCTGCATCTGGCCCGACTACTACGGCATCACTTTCCGCAACCCCAAGAGCGGCGAGCTCTCCGGGGTCGACGAGACGCTGTCGCGCGAGTTCGCGAAGGACCTCGGCGTCAAGCCGGTCTACGTCGACAGCAGCTTCGCGAACTTCATCCCCGACCTGCTCGCCGACCGCTGCGACGTCGCGATGTTCGGCGTCGGCATGCTGCCCGAGCGCGCGGCGAAGGTCCGCTTCACCCAGCCCTACCTGCGCAGCGACATCTGGGCGGTGACCACCAAGACGCATCCGGCGGTGAAGTCCTGGGACGACATCGACAAGCCGGGACGCGTGGTCGCGGTGCAGGCCGGGACCTTCATGGAACCGGTGATGAAGTCGGCGCTGAAGCACGCCGAGCTGGTGTCGGTGAAGCTGCCGGCCACCCGCGAGCGCGAGCTGCAGGCCGGCCGCGTCGACGTCTTCATGACGGACTACGCCTACAGCCGTCGCGTGGTCGACAACGCCGACTGGGCCAAGGTGATGCCGCCCGAGCGCCCGGTGCATCCGCTCGGCTACGCCTACGCCGTCGCGCCGGGCGACGATGCCTGGCTCGCCCGCCTCGACCGGTTCGTCGTCGACGTGAAGAAGGACGGCCGCCTGCTCGCGGCGGCGCGCGCCTTCAAGCTGGAACCGATCGTCGTCCTCCAGTGATCCGG
>JAIYAG010000083.1 GCA_027489195.1 Burkholderiales bacterium
AGCGGATGATGTGGCCGTTCGGATTGCCGAACTGGTTGGTCGAGGCGCCCTTGACGTCGTTGTAGTGGCGCGGGTTCGCGGCGTCGGTCGAGGCGAGCGTGCGGTTCGCGGCGTTGCTGTTGGTCAGCGTCATGTAGACCGCGCCGGTGACCGGGTCGACGGCGCCCCACTCGGGACGGTCCATCTTCGTCGCGCCGGCCGCGTCGGCGGCGAGCCGCGCGTTGATCAGCACGTCGGCCTGGTCGGCGAACGGATAGGTGGTGTTCGCGGCGGTGATCGTGCCGGTGCCGAACTTCAGCTCGATCCAGGTGCCGGTGCCATCGGCATTGAAGCGCGCGGCGTACAGCTTGCCGTCGTCCAGGTACTTGTCGCCGGCAGCGATGCCGCCGTTGGCGTCCGCGGCCTCCCAGTTGCGGGTCGAGACGTACTTGTAGATGTACTCGTTGCGCGAGTCGCAGCCCATGTAGAAGACGACGGGCTTGCCGACGACCGCCTTGGCCGGCCAGGCGCCCTCGTGCGCGAAGCGGCCGAGCGCGGTGCGCGTCTTCACGACCGAGGTCGCCGAGTACGGGTCGATCTCCACGATCCAGCCGTAGGTGTTCGGCGCGTTGCGGTAGTCGGCGCTGGGCACGGAGCCGATGGCCTCGGCATTCCAGCGACCGTACAGGTTGTCGCCGGTGTCGGGCGTCACCGTGGCCCACAGCTCGCGACCGGTGCCGGCCACGCCGTAGCGGGCGAGTGCGGTCCTCTCCTTGGCGGAGCGCTTCGGGTCGTCGACGGCAGTGATGCGGCGGAAGTAGCCGGCGAAGTTCTCCTCGCAGGTGAGGTAGGTGCCCCAGGGCGTGTAGCCGTTGCCGCAGTTGTTGATCGTGCCGCGGGTGCGCGAGCCGTCGGGCGAGTACTTCGTCGCCATGGCCGACGACTTCGCGGCCGGGCCGGACAGCTCGGTGTCGGTCAGCGTGTGGATGCGGCGGTTGAACGGCGAGTCCTGGACGGTCGACCAGGCACCGCTGGCGGCGCGCCGGACTTCGACGACGGACACGCCGTGCACGTAGAACTCGCGCAGCACCTCGTCGGCCGAGGTGCGCACCTGCGAGTTGCCGGTGCCGGTGACCGAGACGCCGGTCGCGTGAAGGAACGCGGGCGTGATCGCCTCGTGGTTGATCGCAAGCAGGCCGCGGTCGGAGGCGGTGGTGCTCGGCTTGCCGTCGGCGCCGAGCGGGAAGAACTGCATGCCGTCGTGATGGTCGCCGCCGCGGGTCGCGAAGCTCGCCGGCGCGTCGTTGCCGTCGTTCTTGTAGGCGCTGGTCGATGCGGTCAGCGGATCGCCGAGGCGGAAGAGCGTGGTCGCGGTGTAGCCGGCGGCGACGGTGAGGGTGTCGGTCGTCGCCTTGGCGATCGGCGTGAAGCCGAGGGCGGCCGGGCGGGTCGCGGCGACCGCCGCCTCAGGGGTCGAATCGCTGCTGCCGCAGCCGGCGAGCAGGCCGGTCGCGCCGCCCATGAAGCCCAGTGCCGAGGCGCCGAGGCTGCCGCGCAGCAGGCCGCGGCGGCCGGCGTCCTGGAGGCGTGCATCGACGAGATCGTTGAGGTGGGGCGTGTTCGGGGAAGAGGGGCGGGTGTCTGCGTCGTGGTGCGCCATGGGAGCATCTCCGTGGTTGGAGCGACGCAGTCTGGTAGCGCTCGGTGACAGCGCCGTGAAATCGGGATGACAGGATGATGACGGTCGGTCGCCGTGGGGCGGACCGCGGCTGCCGCCTGTCCGGGTCGCGCCCCGGGGCGGCCCGACCAGCCGAGGCCCGACGGTGCGCCGTACCGGCGCCCGCCGCGCGGCCCGTACCGGTGGGCCCGGGTGCGCGCCGACAGGCCGCTGCCGTACCATCTGGGCTCGAGCCGTCACGAGCGGCGACGAAGCCCCCGACGTGGTCCGACCGGCCGCCTCGGGCCACCGGGACACGATCTACGGACACAAGGAGACGCGCGATGAACGCTCCGCTCGACCCCGTGCTGCACGCCCACCTCGACCGCGCGCTGCGCGAAGTCACCCTCGACGACAAGTACGCGCTCGAGCGCGGCCGGGCCTTCATGTCCGGCACCCAGGCGCTGGTGCGCCTGCCGATGCTGCAGCGCGCGCGCGACCGCCGCGACGGGCTGAACACCGCGGGCTTCATCTCCGGCTACCGGGGCTCCCCGCTCGGCGGCGTGGACCAGGCGCTGTGGAAGGCGCGCGATCACCTCAAGCAGCACCGGATCGTGTTCCAGCCGGGCCTGAACGAGGAGCTGGCCGCGACCGCGGTCTGGGGCACGCAGCAGGTCACGATGACGCCCGGCGCGAACGTCGACGGTGTCTTCTCCATGTGGTACGGCAAGGGCCCGGGCGTGGACCGCTCGGGCGACGTGTTCAAGCATGCGAACGCGGCCGGCAGCTCGCGCCACGGCGGCGTGCTGGTGCTGGCCGGCGACGACCACGGCGCGAAGAGCTCGACGCTGCCGCACCAGTCCGACCATGTCTTCAA
>JAIYAG010000115.1 GCA_027489195.1 Burkholderiales bacterium
AGAACGTGCGCAGCTTCGGGAACTCGGCCTGCAGCCGCTCGGCAACCTGCTTGATCAGGAAGTTGCCGAGGTTGATGCCGCGCAGCCCGGGCTGGCAGTTGGAGATCGAGTAGAACACCGCCACCTTGAAGGCTGCGGGATCGGGCGCGGCGGACACGCTGCGGTCGAGCAGCGGCGCGATCGCACCGGGCATGGCGGGCAGCAGCGCGATCTCGACGAAGATCAGCGGCTCTTCCGGCAGCACCGGATGGAAGAACGCGAAGCAGCGGCGATCGGGCTCAAGCCGCCGGCGCAGGTCGTTCCAGCCGTCGATCTCGTGGACGGCCTCGTGGTGGATGATCCGCTCGAGCAGTGCCGCGGGCGAGCTCCAGTCGACCTGCACGAGCTTGAGGAAGCCGGGGTTGAACCAGGACGACAGCAGGTGCTGGAAATCGGCGTCGACCGCCTTGAGCGACCGATCCTGCCGCAGCCGGTCGAGCAGGCGCGAGCGCATCTGCACGATGCTCGCCGTGCCGCCCTCGGCCCGGTTGAGCCGGCGCAGCAGTTCCTGGCGCGGCGGCTCGGCGGCGCGCGCGAGCTTCACGAGATTGTCCGGCGAGCGGGTCACCGCGTAGTTCTCGGCGAGCCTGAGCACCTCGCCCGGATCCGGATCGAAATCGGCGGCGAGCGCCTTGAAGAAGCGGTGCACGCCGTCGGCGTCGAGCCGGCGCCAGCGCTCGATGACCCCCGCGGCGAGCGCGCGGCTGTTCGATTCGCCGCGCTCGCTCAGCAGCTGCTTGCAGGCCTGGGCGATGCGCCAGACGTCGTCGCGCTCCGCGCCGTCGCGTCTCAGGTTCCGGATCACGTCGAGCATCGTCGCCTCGTTCCAGGAAAGTGCTTGGTCTTGTGCTCGGGCTCGGGCGCCCTCGCGGCGCCCGATCAGGCGAGGATGAGCCCGCCGTCGACCGGCAGGGTCTGCCCGACCACGTAGGCCGACAGCGGCGACGCGAGGAACAGGGCGACGCCCGCCATGTCCTGCGGCGTGCCGAGCCGGCCGAGCGGGATGCGCTGCAGCGCCCCGGCCAGCCGCTTCGGGTCCTTCGTGGTGACCTCGGTCATCTTGGTCGCGACGAAACCGGGCGCGATGCCGTTGACGCGCACGCCGTCCGCGGCCCAGGCATCGCCCAGCGTGCGCACGAGCCCCACGGCACCGGCCTTCGAGGCGGCGTAGGCCGGGTTGCCGCGGGTGGCATGGAAGGCCGCAGTCGAGCTGACGACGATCACGCTGCCGCGCGACGCCACGAGCCGGTCGTGGAAGGCCGTGCAGCAGGCCATCACGCTGACGAGATTCACGTCGAGCACCGTCCGGAAGCCGGGCATCGCGTACTCGCCGCGCCGGTACTGGACGATGCCCTGGGAGAGCACCAGGACGTCGAGCTCGGCGACCCGTCCGGCGGCCTGCGCGACCGCCGCATCGTCGGCGACGTCGACGCGGGTGTAGTCGAGCCCGGAGAGATCCGAGCCGGGCTCGTCGGCATAGTCGGCGGCCGATGCCCGGGTACCCCAGACGGCGACCCGTGCGCCGCGCGCGGCGAAGGCGCGCGCGATGCCGTTGCCGATGCCGGACGAGCCGCCGACGACCAGCACCCGGCGGCCGGAAAAGTCGAGAGGGTCGAGCGCTTCGGTCATCGTGACGGACCCGTCGGGGTGGTGGAGGTGGCGGGGGGCGCCGCCACGTACGGCGGCGGCGCCGGTCGCAGCAGCAGCCACAGCCCGCCCGCGACCATCGGCAGCGACAGCAGCTGGCCCATCGACAGCCCGCCGGCAAGCAGGCCGAGGAAGGCGTCCGGCTCGCGCGCGAACTCGGCGAGGAAGCGCAGCGTGCCGTAGCCGAGCAGGAAGAGCCCCGACACGCGCCCGACCGGCCGCGGCCTGGACGAGAACCACCACACCAGCGCGAACAGCAGCAGGCCCTCGCCGGCGAACTGGTAGAGCTGCGACGGGTGCCGCGGCACCGGGGAGCCCGACTGCGGGAACACCATCGCCCAGGGCAGGTCGGTCGCCCGGCCCCAGAGCTCGCCGTTGATGAAGTTGCCCAGCCGTCCGGTGGCCAGGCCGATCGGCACCAGCGGCGCGACGAAGTCCATCAGCACGAGGAACGGCAGGCCGCGGCGGCGGGCGAACCAGGCGCAGGCGACCAGCACGCCCACCAGGCCGCCGTGGAAGGCCATGCCGCCCTGCCAGACCGCGAACACCTCGAGCGGATGCTGCAGGTAGTACGCGGGCTTGTAGAACAGCACGTAGCCCAGGCGCCCGCCGAGCACCACACCGAGCACGCCGTGGAACAGCAGGTCCTCGACATCGGACGGCTTGAGCCCGGTCGCCGGGCCGTGGTGGGTGCGGGTCACGCGCCAGCGCCCGAGCAGGTAGAAGGCCGCGAAGGCCAGCAGGTACATGAGCCCGTACCAGCGGATGGCCAGCGGGCCGAGCTGCAGCGCGACCGGATCGAATTCGGGGTGGATCAGCATCGACGGTGGGGCGGACCGGGCGTGCCCGGTGCAGGGGCACGGATCGACGGCATTGTCACACGACTGGTGGTGCCCGCAGGCCCGCCGGGGGCGATGCCCCTCAGGCGCCGGCCGGCTGGTCTTCGCGGACCACGCCGGGCGAGCCGCCCAGCGCGTCGATCACCCGCGCCACGTCGAGCGGCTTGACCCAGTAGTCGTCGAAGCCGAGCGCGCGCGCCCGCGCGATGCTCTCGGCGTTGGCGTCGGCCGACACCAGCACGAACCTCAGGCCCGCCCAGCGCGGATCCTGCTTCAGGCGGCGCTGCACCTCCAGCCCGTCGATGCCCGGCAGGTCGTGGTCGAGGAGCAGGAGGTCGGGGTCGAACGCACCGATCGTCTCGAGCGCCTCTTCGCCGCTCTCGACGACCTGCATGTCCACGCCCTCCACCTGGCGCGCGATCTGCGTCATCAGCAGGCCGTTGAGCCGGTTGTCCTCGACGTACATCACCCGCCGCGGCGGCGCCTCCGGCGGCGCGGTCGGCGGCGCGGCCACCGGCGGGCCCGCAGCGCCTTCCGTCGCGAGCACCGGCGCCGCCGGCAGGTGCACGACGAAGCGGGTGCCGCGCCCGGGATCGCTGTCGACCACGATCGAGCCGCCCATCGCCTGGGCCAGGCCCTGCGCGATCGACAGCCCCAGCCCCAGCCCCTCGGTCTGGTCCCCGTCGGGCCGTGACAGGCGCTCGAAGGGCCGGAAGACGCGCGAGATCTCGTCGCGGGTCAGCCCGGGGCCGGTGTCGACCACGGCGATCTGCGCGAAGCCGTCACCGGGGTCGCCTTCGGCTTCCAGTCGCACCCGACCCTGCGGCCGGTTGTACTTGACCGCATTGGAGGCGAGGTTCAGCAGGATCTGCCGCAGCCGGGTCTGATCGGCCATCACCCGCAGTCCCTCGGGGATGCGCCCGCACTCGAGCGCGATGCCGTGCCCCGCCGCCTGCGGCGCGATCATCCGCAGGCAGTCGCGCACGGTGGCCGCGACCGGGACCGGTTCCCGGCGGATCGTCAGGCGGCCGGTCTCGACCTGCGACATGTCGAGCAGATCGTCGAGCAGCGCCGCGAGGTGCTCGCTCGCGGTGACCACGTGACCGATCATGCTCTGGCGCGAGGACACGCCCTGCCCCGCCTCGCGCTGCATGACCTGCGCGAGGCCGCGGATCGCGTTGAGCGGCGTGCGCAGCTCATGGCCCACCCGCGACAGGAACTCGGACTTCGCGCGGTTCGCGAGGTCGGCGGCGGTCTTGTGCCGTGCCGCCTCCTCGGCCCGCCGGATCTCGGTCACGTCGCGGCGCACCGCGACCAGGCGCCGCGGCCGGTCGAGCGAGGCGGCCTCCAGCGCGACCGCGAGCGCGATGCGATGCGTGGTCCCGGCGATCAGTACGCTCAGCTCGTCGTGCAGCACGTCGAGACGCCCGTCCCAGACCGCCCGCAACCCGGCCCGGAGCCGCTCGCGGTCCGCGTCCGCCACCCGCTGCAGCCAGGCGTCGAGACCACCCGAGGCCACCAGGCCGGGCTCGCCCGGCGGCGTCCCGGCGACCCTGCGCACCGATCCCGAATCGAGATCGGCCTCCCAGATCGTGAGCCCGGCCGCGGACAGCGCGAGCGTCAGGCGCCTCGCGCTGTCGACGGCGGCGCGGTGCTCGGCGCGGATCGCGGTCACGTCCTGGCCAGCCGTCACGCAGCTGCCGTCCGAGAGCACCACGTCGCGCAGCATGAAGTCGCGCCCGCCCCGCCGCACCTCGATCGGCCCCGGGCGCTGGCCGCGCAGCGTGGTCCGCTCGGCCAGCCACTCGGCCTCGCGGCCGCGCGCGGTCTCGATCAGGCCGAGCTCGAGGTGCTGCAGCACCAGATCGCGCCAGGTCTGCGGGATCTGCCGCCCGTCCACCTGGTTCAGGACCCGCCAGCGCGCGTTGGTCAGCACGATCCCGCCCGCCGGATCGGTCATCACGAACGGCTCCTCGATCGCCTCGATCGCCTCCGCCAGGCGGCGATCGGCGAGCGCGGCCATCCGGCTCGACGCATGGACGGCAGTGACGTCGCGCGACACGCCGCGGTAGCCGATGAATCGGCCGCCGGCATCGAGCACCGGCACGCCGCTCTTGACGACCACGCGCGGGCCGTCGGCCGCGTCGCGCCTGACATGCAGGTCGCGGAACGGCCCGTGGGCGCGGATCGCGGCCAGCGCCGAGGCATTGCGCTCGCGCACGCCGGCGTCGTCGAGCAGCCCCTCGATCACCAGGTGGCCCTGGTAGGCGGCGGGCGACACGCCGAGGACCCGGGTGATGTTGTCGGAGACCCAGGTGACCCGAAGCCCGGCGGTCTCCCACAGCCAGTCTCCGGAAGAGACCAGGAAGTCGGCGAGGCGGGCGCGGGCGAGCCCGAAGGTGGCCTCGTCCCGATGCCGCAGCAGCTGCGCGGCGACCAGGCCGGCGATCCGCTCGAGCGCCGAGCGCTCGCGGTCCGACAGCGTGCGCGCCTGCCGGTCGATCACGCAGAGCGTCCCGACCGAGCGGCCGTCCACACGCAGCGGCATGCCGGCGTAGAAGCGGATGAACGGATCGCTGCGGACCAGCGGGTTGCTCGCGAACCGCGGGTCGGCCCAGGCGTCCTCGACGAGGAACACCCCTTCCTGGGCGATCGCATGCGCGCAGAACGCGTCGCAGCGAGGGGTCTGGGTCGCGTCCATGCCGACCCGGGACTTGAACCACTGCCTGTCTTCGTCGACCAGGCTGACCAGCGCGGTCGGGGTGCCGAGCACGTCGGCGGCGAGTCGGGTCAGCTCGTCGAGCGCCGGATCCGGAGCGGTGTCCAGAATGCCCAGACCCCGCAGCACTGCGAGGCGTTCGACTTCATCGGACGGGATCGGTGGGAGCACGGAGCGGGTAGGAACCGGGACCAGAAGGGGGGACTCAGGCAGCAACGACTGCGGAATGGTCAAGCTGGCGAGGCGACTGTGGCATGACCGTGACACAGTGGGAACCACCTCGACCAGCGATGTGTGGGCATTCGGCCCATTTTTGAGGGTTTTCCGGGGGGCATTCGGCCTGCCGGGGGTGGCGTGCCTGGCGGCGGCGGCGGCGAGACGCCGGCAACGCGCCACCCGGCCCGCCTGTGCGCAGCGTCAGCCCGGATCGGCCCAATGCGCCACGAACCGCGCCAGCGCGGGCGAGGCGTCGTCCGAACGCCAGGACAGGCCGACCTCGATCCGGGCCGGCCGACCGGCCGGCTCGCGGTAGACCACGCCCTTGCGCTGCAGGTTGCGCAGGCTGGCGGGCACCACCGCCATGCCCAGGCCGGCGGCGACCAGACTGACGATGGTCTGCATCTGGATCGCCTCCTGGCCGATCGCCGGCGTCAGGCCGGCCCGAGCGAACAGCCCCAGGATCTCGTCGTGCAGCGCCGGCGCCTTCTCCCTCGGAAACAGCAGCAGCGGCAGGTCGGCGACGCTCGCCAGCCGCAGCGGGCGCCCCGGCGCGGCCCGCGCGGCCGGGTGGGCGGCCGGCAGCGCCAGCAGCAGGGGCTCGCGCAGCACCTGCCGCCACGCCAGGCCGCGGTGCGGCACCGGAGGCATCGCGAAGCCCGCGTCGAGCACGCCATCGCGCAGCGCATCGAACTGGGCGTCGCTGGTCATCTCGCTGAGGACCAGCCCGATGCCCGGATGGCGCAGGCGGAACTCGCGCACGCCCGCCGGCAGGAAGCTGTACTCGGCCGGGGTCACGAATCCGATCCGCAGCGCACCGACCTCGCCGCGGGCGGTCGCACGCACCCGTCCGAGCATGTCCGTGAAGCGCGGAAAGAACGCGTCGAGCTCGCGTGCCAGCGCCTCACCCGCCGCGGTGGGCGCGACGCCGTCGCGGCCGCGCTCGAGCAGCGTCAACCCGAGCCGGGCCTCGAGCCCTCGCACCGAGACCGACAGCGGCGGCTGCGACATCGACAGCCGCTGAGCGGCCCGTCCGAAGTGACCCTCGGCCACGACGACGCGGAAATAGGCCAGCGCACGCAGGTCGATGCCCTGGAGGTCGGGAGGAAGCTGGGGCAGCGATACTCTTTTCATATCGGAGAAGCCTCTTCCGAATATTTTACCTTGGTGGCGGGTCGACGTACCATCCGGTTCCGCCGCGCCCGAGAGGCGCCCAGACCCACCGAACCGGAGACCCGCGATGACCGCGAACCGCCGCTCCAGCAACATCACCGAGGGCGTCGCCCGCGCGCCCAACCGCTCGATGTACTACGCGATGGGCTACCAGAAGTCCGACTTCGCGAATCCGATGATCGGCATCGCCAACGGGCATTCGACGATCACGCCCTGCAACTCGGGCCTGCAGCCCCTCGCCGACGCGGCGGTCGCGGCGATCAAGGCGGCCGGCGGCAACCCGCAGATCTTCGGCACGCCGACCATCTCCGACGGCATGTCGATGGGCACCGAGGGCATGAAGTACTCGCTGATCTCGCGCGAGGTCATCGCCGACTGCGTCGAGACCGTCGTGCAGGGCCAGTGGATGGACGGCGTGCTAGTGCTCGGTGGGTGCGACAAGAACATGCCGGGCGGCATGATCGGCATCGTGCGGGCCAACGCCCCGGCGATCTACGTCTACGGCGGCACGATCAAGCCCGGCAACTGGAAGGGCAAGGACCTGACCATCGTCTCGATCTTCGAGGCCGTCGGCGAGTTCTCGCGCGGCCGGATGAGCGAGGAAGACTTCGAGGGCATCGAGAAGAACTCCGTGCCCGGCACCGGCTCGTGCGGCGGCATGTACACCGCCAACACCATGTCCTCGTCGTTCGAGGCGCTCGGCATGAGCCTGCTGGGCTCCTCGACGATGGCGAACCCCGACGCCGAGAAGCTCGAGTCGGCCGCCGAGTCGGGCCGCGTGCTGGTCGAGGCGGTCAGGAAGAACCTGCGCCCGCTCGACATCGTGACGCGCAAGTCGATCGAGAACGCCGTCGCGCTGATCATGGCGACCGGTGGCTCGACCAACGCGGTGCTGCACTACCTAGCGATCGCCCACTCGGCCGGCATCGACTGGACCATCGACGACTTCGAGCGCATGCGCAAGCGCGTGCCGGTGATCTGCGACCTCAAGCCCTCGGGCCAGTACGTGGCGACCGACCTGCACGCCGCCGGCGGCATCCCGCAGGTGATGAAGCTGCTGCTCGACGCCGGCCTGATGCACGGCGACTGCATGACCATCACCGGCCGCACGATCGCCGAGGAGCTCGCGAACGTGCCCTCTGTGCCGCGCGCCGACCAGAAGGTGATCTTCCCGATCGACCGCGCCCTCTACGAGCAGGGCCACCTCGCGATCCTGAAGGGCAACCTGTCGCCCGAGGGCGCGGTGGCCAAGATCACCGGCCTGAAGAACCCGGTGCTGACCGGCCCGGCCCGGGTGTTCGACGACGAGAAGTCGGCGCTCGCCGCGATCATGGGCGACCAGATCAAGGCCGGTGACGTGCTCGTGCTGCGCTACCTCGGTCCGAAGGGCGCGCCCGGCATGCCCGAGATGCTCGCGCCGACCTCGGCCATCATCGGCGCAGGGCTGGGCGAGTCGGTGGCGCTGATCACCGACGGCCGCTTCTCG
>JAIYAG010000386.1 GCA_027489195.1 Burkholderiales bacterium
CAAGGATCCCGTCGAGCGCGTGGGTGTCGAGCGAGAAGTCGTTCGGGCCGCCGTACTGATCCTGCAGCGGCGGGTTGTCGCGACATCGTCACGCAGTCGGCGCGCGGCCGGCCTCGTCGCTGCGGATAGACTCCTCTGTCGGCCGGCACCGACCCGCGGCCGATGCGATGCCCATGCCAGACGCCCCCCCGCACTGCCGCCGCACCCTGAGGACGATCTGGATCGTGCTCGCGCTGCTCGCCGCCCGCGCCGTGGCCGCGCAGACGGCGCCCCAGCCCGTGCCCGAACCGGCGCCCCGGGCCGTGCCCGCCGACCCTCGACTGCCTGCGGTCCAGGTCATCGCCTCGCCCGCCGACGCCCTCGGCGCCACCGATGCCGCATCCGCCGGCTCGGTCGACGCCGCCCGGATCCAGGCCCGCCCGATGCTCCGCCCGGCGGACGTGCTCGAGTGGGTGCCCGGCCTGCTGGTCACGCAGCACTCCGGCGACGGCAAGGCGAACCAGTACTTCCTGCGCGGCTTCAACCTCGACCACGGCACCGACTTCGCGACCTCGGTCGCCGGCGTGCCGGTCAACCTGCCGACCCATGCGCACGGCCACGGCTACACCGACCTGAACTTCCTGATCCCGGAGCTGGTCGAGCGCGTCGACTACCGCAAGGGCCCGTACGCCGCGTCGGACGGCGACTTCGCCTCGGCCGGCGCGGCCGACATCCGGCTGCGCACCCGGCTCGCCGGCCCGATCGGTCAGCTGACCCTGGGCGGGAACGGCTACAGGCGCCTGTTCGGCGCGGTCTCGCCGCGGCTCGGCGACACCGACCTGCTGATCGGCGTCGAAGGCCTGGTCAACGACGGTCCTTGGGATGTTGCACAGCGCGCCCGCCGCGGCAACGCGGTGCTGCGCTGGTCGGGCGGCACGGCCACCGACGGGCAGGACCTGACGCTGATGGGCTACGACGCGCGCTGGACCGCGACCGACCAGGTGCCGCAGCGCGCCATCGACTCGGGGCTGCTCGGCCGGTTCGGCTCGCTCGATTCCACCACCGGCGGCGAGAGTTCGCGCACGAGCCTCTCGGGGACATGGCGGCGCAGCCTGGACGACGGCCGCATCGAGGCGAGCGCCTGGGCGCTGCGCTACCGGCTCGCGCTGTTCTCCAACTTCACCTACCTGCTCGAGCGGCCCGACACCGGCGACCAGTTCGAGCAGGCCGACGCCCGCACGGCCGCCGGGCTGCGGGTCGCCCGGACCTGGCGGGCTTCGCCCGGCGGCGTGCCCTCGCTGGCCACGCTCGGGGTGCAGGCGCGCCACGACCGCATCGACGTCGGCCTGTACGACACCCAGGCCCGCGAGCGGCTGGCGACGGTCCGCAGCGACCGGGTCGCGACGACGCAGGCCGGTCTCTTCGGGGAGCTGACGAGCTTCTGGACGGATCGGCTGCGCACGGTCGCCGGCCTGCGCGTCGACCGGCTCGAGAACCGGGTCGAGGCGTCGCTGGCGGACAACTCGGGGCGCAGCGCGCAGACCCTGGCGTCGCCGAAGCTCGCGGTCGTGCTCCAGCCGACCCCGACGCTCGAGACCTTCGCCAGCATCGGACGCGGCTTCCACAGCAACGACGCGCGCGGCACCACGACCCGGATCGACCCGCGCAGCGGCGACCCGGTGGTGCCGGTGCAAGGGCTGGTGCCGACGCTCGGCAGCGAGCTCGGACTGCGCTGGGCACCGGTGCCGGGCCTGGTCGCCTCGGTCGCGGCCTGGCGGCTGAAGGTGGGCTCGGAGCTGGTGTTCGTCGGCGACGCCGGCACCACCGAACCCAGTCGGGCGAGCCTCCGAAAAGGCGTAGAAGTGAGCGCCCGCTGGCTCGCCATGCCTTGGCTGGCCTTCGATGCCGATCTCTCCGCCTCGCAGGCCCGCTTCAGCGACGCCGATCCCGCCGGCCGGTACGTGCCCGGCTCGGTGTCGCGAGTGGCCTCGCTCGCCGTCACGCTGCAGCAGCTCGGCCCCTGGTCGGCCGGGCTGCACGTCCGCCACATCGGACCGCGCCCGCTGATCGAGGACAACTCGGTCCGCTCCGGCTCGCTGACCCTCGCCGACCTGCGGATCGGCTACCGGATGGCGCCCCGCGTGGACCTGCTGCTCGACGTCTTCAACCTGGCTGACCGTGCGGCCAACGACATCGAGTACTTCTATCGGAGCCGGCTGGCGGGCGAACCGGCGGCCGGCGTCGACGACCGGCACGTGCACCCGGCCGAGCCGCGCACCGTCCGGCTGTCGCTGCGGATGGGGTTCTGAGGGCGGATCGCCGGGCCGGGGTCGGGACAGTCCCTCAGATCTCGTCGATCGCGTTGCGCGACGGCTCGAGGTCGGCCGCGTCGATCGCGAACCGGTCGCGGGTGCGGGTGTAGAAGCTCGCCCCGAAGCGCCCGACCGGGAAGTACTCCTGCAGCCGCACCCGCCAGCGCTCGGTGTCGACCAGCCCGTCGCGGGCGTGCAGGCGCAGCACCTTGCCGATCAGGATGTGCCGGCTCTCGGTCTCGAGCCGCTCCCACAGCCGGCACTCGAAGGCGACCGGCGCCTCGACGATGCGCGGCGGCGCGACCGCGCTCGAGGGCACTGTGGTGAAGCCCACCGCATCGACCTCGCTCTCGTCGGGCGGCAGCCGGTCGCCGCAGCGGTGCATCTGCTCGGCGATCGGCTCGTCGGTCAGGTGCACGACGAACTCGCCGGTCCGCAGGATGTTGCGCGCGGTGTCCTTGAGCGAGTCGTCGTCGCGCTTGTTGATGCTGATCATCACGATCGGCGGGTCCTCGCCGAGCATGTTGAACAGGCTGAACGGGGCGGCGTTCACGGTGCCGTCCTCGCCGAGCGTGGTCACCAGGGCGATCGGCCGCGGCACGATGAGGCTGGCCATCAGCTTGTAGCGCTGGTGGGCGGTCAGGACGTCGAAATCGAATTCCAAGCTGGCAGGCTCCGGTCAGAGCACGTCGAGCGCCCGAGGATACGGCACCGCGGCCGGCCGCTCAGGGCATGCGCTGCTGGGCGTCGTGCTTCTGCCGGAAGATCCGGCGGCTCTCGGTCTGCTGCACGTCGTGCAGCCGCAGGCGCTCGCGGCGCGTGACCGTGCCGTCGGCCTCCGCGCGGTGCTCCATGCGCTCGACGCGCTGCTGACCGTTCTCGAGCCGCACGGCCTCGCGGGAGGTCAGGCTGCCCGAGGCGATGCCCTGCCCGATGCGATCCGCCTGGTGCTGCTCGCGCGCATCGACACGCGGCATCGTGGCCTGCGCGAACGCGGTGGCCGACGCGGTGCCGAGCATCGCGGCGAGCAGGAAGGTCCGGATCTGACTGCGGGTCGGGGTACGGGTCATCGTGGCTGCCTCTCGGAGGGGTGGCGCCGCGAACGGGAGGTCCGTCGGTCGCACACGTCCAAGGTAGGCGGCGGGCGCGTCACCCGGGCGGCCCCGCCGGTAAGGCGAGTGTCGCGCTGTAACCCGCGACCCCTCGCCGCGCCCGCGGACCGCCCTGCAAACGAACAGGGCGCGCCGCCGGCAACCCGGCGACGCGCCCCGCGAGCACCGCCCCCTCTCGGGGCCGGGCCTCGGTCGATCAGAGCCGCTCGAGGATGGTCACGTTCGCCTGGCCGCCGCCCTCGCACATCGTCTGCAAGCCGTAGCGCTTGCCGCGGGTGTGCAGCGCGTAGACCAGCGTGGTCATCAGCTTGGCGCCCGAGCCGCCGAGCGGATGGCCCAGCGCGATCGCGCCGCCGTTGACGTTCATGCGGTCGCGGTCGGCACCGAGCGCCTTGAGCCAGGCGAGCGGCACCGACGCGAAGGCCTCGTTGACCTCGAACAGGTCGATGTCGTCGATCTTCATGCCGGCCTTCTTCAGCGCCCGCTCGGTCGCCGGCAGCGGCGCCTCGAGCATGATCACCGGGTCGTGGCCGATCAGGGTCAGGTTGTGGATGCGGGCGATCGGCTTGAGGTTGTACTGCTTGAGCGCCTTCTCGCTGACCACCATCAGGCCGGCCGCGCCGTCGCAGATCTGGCTGGCGTTGGCCGCGGTGATCGCACCGCCTTCCTGCAGCACCTTGACCGCCGAGATGCCGGCCAGGCTCGCGTCGAAGCGGATGCCCTCGTCGATGGTGTGCAGCTCGTCGGCGTTGGAGCCGTCGGCACGGCGCACCGCGACCGGCACGATCTCGGACGCGAAGGCACCGGCCTTGGTCGCGGCGATCGCGCGCTCGTGGCTCGACAGCGCGTAGGCGTCGAGGTCCGCCTTGTCCAGGCCGTACTTCTTCACCATCATCTCGGCGCCGATGAACTGGCTGAAGTCCGGGCCGGGGTATTTGGCGCGGATGCCCGGGCTCATGTAGTGGCCCATGCCGTTCTTGGCGGCGAGGATCGTGGGCGAGCCCATCGGCACGCGGCTCATGCTCTCGACACCGGCGGCGATGACGATGTCCATCGTGCCGGACATGACGGCCTGCGCGGCGAAGTGCACCGCCTGCTGCGACGAGCCGCACTGGCGGTCGACCGAGGTGCCGGGCACGTGCTCGGGCAGCTTCGAGGCGAGGACGGCGTTGCGCGCGACGTCGGTCGCCTGCTCGCCGATCTGGCCGACGCAGCCCATGATCACGTCCTCGACGAGCGCCGGATCGATGCCGCTGCGGTCGACGAGCGCGTCGAGCACCTGCGCGGCGAGGTCGACGGGGTGCCAGCCGGACAGGCGGCCGCCCTTCTTGCCACCCGCGGTGCGCGCGGCGGCGACGATGAATGCTTCAGCCATGGATCGGGTCTCCTGGTTCCGGTCTGGGGGGAATCGAGACATCGAGTTTGGCATGAACCGCGGGGCGTCGCGCGCTGCGGTTCCACCGCGGGCCGGCGTCCCGATGCGGCCGGGGCCGCCCGCCGGGATGCCGGCACGCGAGGGCGCGCCGGCGACCGGCGGGAGCCGGCGGCCATCCGCCGCCTCAGCTCGCGGCCGCCGCCACCGGGAGCGCGGTGGCGCTGGCGCGCCGCGCGCCGAGCGCGAGCACGAACAGCGCCTGCACGTCCAGCACCTGCACCAGCGCATTGCGCTGCGGCTTGCCCGCCACCGCGGCGAGCTCGCAGTCGACGATGCCGGTCACGCAGGCTTCGCGCCCGGCGAGCGGCGCCTCCTGCATGCGCGCCTCCTCCACCTCGAGCACCGACAGCACGTCGTCGACGCGCAGTCCGAGCGCCGGCATGCGCGGATCGCGCTCCGAGCGCACCACCAGCACCACGCCGTCGCCGTGCCGGGACGGATAGTTCACGCCGAACAGGCGCCGTGCGCAGATCACCTGGATCATCCGCGAGGCGCCGTCGGCCTGGACCTCGAGCATGCCCACCGAGTGCGACAGCGAGGACGGCGCACGGACCAGCCCGCGGTGCGAGACGGCCTGCATCAGCAGGTCCGCCGGCAGCGCGTAGCGGTTGCCGCCGACCTGGAACACGCCGAGCTCCAGGGTCGGTGCCCGCTGCCTGACCGGCGTGACGATCAGCGCCTCCTCGGACAGCGTGCTGCGCCGCCGGTCGTGCGGCCCGAGGCGCAGCGCGACCAGCGCGCGCACGCCGTTGTCGTAGCCGTCGGCGGTCTTGAACTCCCGGTAGCCGGCAGCCGGCGACCGGGCACAGGCCCAGCTCGCCCCGGCATTCTGGACCACCGCGCCGTCGCCCTCGAAGTCGATCACGACGCCCTGCGTGAGCTCGGGATCGCTGGAGGCGACGATGCGCCCGGAGGCATCGACGAAGGCCGCCGCGCCCTTGCGCTCGCCCATCACGTCGCGCAGCATCGCGCCGAACTCGGCGCGCGAGTCGAAGATCACCGCGATGCCGCCGATCAGCATGTGGGTGCCCGGCTCGCGCACCGCCGCGAGATAGACATAGGTGTCGCCCGCGTCGTGGAAGTCGGTGGGGCCGAACTCGCTCACCGCGTAGCGCTGCGCACCCGACAGCCGCCGCACCGACTCCAGCCAGCCGTCGTCGACCATCCGCCCGACCAGGCTCGGATCGGCCTCGGTGCGCGAGGCGCCGCGCACGCGGCCCTCGGCGTCGAACACCACCAGCCGGCTGTACACCGTGTAGAGACCGTTGACGCGGTCGAGCACGGCGTTGAGCGCGCTGCTCGACGCCTCGCCCGCCGGCTGCGCGAGCTGCTCGGCGATGGCGGGCGACAGCGCCCACCAGCGGCAGTCGTTGGCCCGCTCGTAGAGGTTGCGGTCCATGATGTCGGCGGCCAGGCGCGCGAGCTCGGCCGACTGCCGCCGCGTTCGCGCGAGCGAGGTCCGGTACAGGTCCCGCACCGCGATGTTGACGCGCTCGCGGGTCCGAAAGCCCGCGACGTTCACCTCGTTGAGCACCGCCTTGAGCCGCAGCGCGTCGCCGCGGCCGCCCACGTGCGCCATCAGCTGGCCGTTCCAGACGACCCGCCGCAGTTCGCGGTTGATCTCGTCGGCGTCGTGCTGGATCTCGGTCAGCTGCGCGCTGTCGAGCGGCACGTCGATGTCGGTCGCATCGTCGCGCGTGCGGAAGGCGGTGAGCAGCGACACCATCGCCTGCGCCCGCCACTTCGGGCCGAAGTAGCCCTGGTAGCCGCGGGTCTCGCAGCCGACGGCCATGTACTCGCGGCCGGCGAAGGTGGTCAGCACGACGTCGTCGAAGGCGACCGAGGGCAGCAGCGATCCGATCGGCACGTGCGCGATGTCGTTCGAGGCGATCACGCGGTTGCGGTCGTCGACCAGGATCAGCGCGGTCTGGCCGCGCTCGTCGGCCATGCCGCCGAAGATGCGCGCCATCTCGTCGTGGAACCGGAACACCAGCACCAGCACGCCGATCGGCCGGCCGTCGGCCTGCGTGATGCGGTTCGCGTACAGCAGCGAGGGCGCGCCGCCGGCGACCAGGTCGGTCGGCGCGAAGCGCTCGCGGTAGGTGTGCGCGCCGAGCGCCTCGCCGATCAGCGGGTCGGTGCTGCGCTCGAGCGGGGCGTCGTCCGCCAGCCGCGCGAGGACGGTGCCGTCCGGGGCGAGCAGGATCACGTCCTCGTAGACGGTGTACTTGGACTGGTAGTCGGCGAGCCGCGCCCGCATCGCCCCCACGAGCCCCGCACGGGTCTCGTCGTCCGCGGCGCAGAACGCGCGGATCACGTCGTCGGTCGCGAGGAAGCCGACGTCGGCCGTGCGCTCGAACAGGTTGCGCACCAGGATGTCGATCGTGCAGCGCGCCTGCGCGCCGAGTTCGTCGCCGAGCTCGGCCAGGCTCTCGCCCGCGAGGCTCGACACCAGCCGGACCTGCAGCGCGCCGAAGCGCTCTCGGGTGCGGCTGAGCGTGGGCAGGATGGAGGCGACTTCCTCGGGGCAGCTGATCGCCGCAGCCGACTCGATCGTCTGCCACACGAGGCCGAGCTCGCGCATGTCACGCTCGGCCACCTGCACCTTGCGCATGTGGGGCAACAGTTCGTCGATCGATGTCATCCGGGCCTCTGACTCACGGTTCCGGACGAGTCTAGGCAGGGATCCGAGCGACTAAGGACCGAACTGCGGCACCTGAACCGACCTGTTCGGCGCCGCACCAAGGGCAGGCACGATCCGCGCTTCCCGGCCCCAATCGTGCACCACGGCGAGGCCGGTTCGGACACACAGGGGTCGGCGCAGGCGGGGCCGACGGAGCGGCCCGACGGACGGCGCGACGAACGGCTCGGCCGATG
>JAIYAG010000079.1 GCA_027489195.1 Burkholderiales bacterium
CAGTACGGGTTCACGTTCGACGAAGAGACGAACGAGGACGACACCGTCATGGAGAAGAACGGGGTGTCGCTGCTCATCGACGCGATGAGCTACCAGTACCTGGTCGGTGCCGAGATCGACTACAAGGACGGCCTCGAAGGCGCTCAGTTCGTGATCAAGAACCCGAACGCCACGACCACCTGCGGTTGCGGCTCCTCGTTCTCGGCCTGAGTCGGCTTGCAGACCGGGGCGCCTGCGCGCGCCCCGTCTGTGTGGCGGTTGCCACACCCGCCCGCGCCAGCGGGCGATCTCAGCGAGCGAGGTGGGGCGAGTAGATCGCCCCCAGCACCCTCGGTGCGCGGGCGCCGGTCACCGCGGGCAGATTGCCCGGTCGTCCGGCCAGCCGCTCCCTCGCCAGCCACGCGAATGCGAGCGCCTCCACCGCGAACGGATCGACGCCGAGCGTGGCGGTCGAGCTGACCTCGATCGGCGCGAGTCTCGCGGTCAGCCTCGACATCAGGTGACCGTTGTACGCGCCGCCTCCGCAGATGCGGACTTCCTCGGCGCCGAAAGCCTGGCAGGCGTCGGCGATCGTCGCGGCGGTGAGTTCCGCGAGCGTCGCCTGAACGTCGGGGGCCGACGGCGTGTCACCCCCCATCGCGGCGAGCCGATCGTCCAGCCAGGCCGGCGTGAACAGGTCCCGGCCGGTGCTCTTCGGAGCGGGCATCCGGAAGTAGGGTTCGTCCATCAGGCGGCGGAGCAGGGTCGACGAGACCCGCCCGCTGGCGGCCCAGGCGCCGTCCCGGTCGAAGGACCGGCCCTGGTGGCGTTCGCACCAGGCGTCCATCAGCAGATTGCCGGGACCGGTGTCGAAGCCGGTGACCGAGCCGCCGCCGGCAGGCAGCAGGCTGACATTCGCGATGCCGCCGATGTTCACGATCGCACGGCGTCGCGTCGGTGAGGCGAAGGCGAGGGCGTGGAACGCGGGCACCAGCGGTGCGCCCTGTCCGCCGGCTGCGACGTCGGCCGAGCGCATGTCGACGACGGTGGCGCAGCCGGTGCGTTCGGCCAGTCGTGCACCGTCGATCAGCTGCAGCGTGTAGCCGAGCTCGGGTCGATGCCGGATCGTCTGCCCGTGGGCGCCGATCGCAGTCACGGTACCGCCGCCAGCCCATTCGAGCAGTTCGGAGGCGACCTCGGCGTAGAGATCGGTGAGCGCGACCGTGGCGAGCGCAGCGCGGGCGAGCTCGTCCATGCCGGGCTGCTGCAGGGCGAGCAGTTCGGCGCGCAAGGGCGCCGGCATCGGACGGGAAGCGAAGGCGATGGTGCGCAGCGCGGCGCCAGGCGAATTGCCGTCGGACGCGGCGAGCACGCCGTCGACCCCGTCGACGCTCGTTCCGGACATCAACCCGATGTACATCGGGGCGGGTTCGCTATTCGAAGCGCGCGGCCATCTGGGTGTCGAGCAGCCCGAAGCGCGCGCGATACTGGCCGGCCAGCGCACCGAAGCGCGAGCGATCCTCCCCCGTCAGGGTGCGGACCGGCTCCTGCGCGACCACCGCCATGGGGTCGACATGCTGACCGTCGATGTGGAACTCGAAATGCAGGTGCGGCCCGGTGGCCCAGCCCGTCTGACCGACCGTGCCGATCGTTTCGCCCTGCCGGACCGGGGTGCCCGGCTGAAGGCCGTCGGCGAACTGGTTCAGGTGGGCATACAGCGTCATGTGGCGGCCGTCATGCTTGACCACCACGACGTTGCCGTAGCCGCGCTGCTGGCCGACGAAATCGATCGTGCCGTTGGCGACCACACGGACATTGGTGCCGACCGGAGCCGGCATGTCGACGCCCTTGTGCGCACGCCAGTCGCGAAGCACCGGATGCAGGCGGTTCTCGGTGAAGCCCGAGCTCACGCGGGTGAACTCGAGTGGCGATGCGAGGAACGGTCGCGCCAGGTTGCGACCGTCGAAGGTGTAGTAGCCACCACCCCCTCCGATGCCGCCGTCGAACCAGACCGCCTCGAGCTTGCGCTGGCCGCCGCGGAACTGGACCGCCAGGATCTTGCCGACGATGGGCGGCTCGAGGCTGCCGGCCTCTCGAAGCGTCTCGTACACCACCCGCAGGCGGTCTCCGCGGCGGAGGTCCTTCTGCAGGTCGACGTCGGTACCGAACACGTCGGCCATCTTGGTGACGACGTTGTCGGGGATGTCGGCGACGTCCAGCGCCTCGATGAGCGAGCGTCGGATCTCGGCGCTGCGGGTCTCGATCGAGCGCTCGATCGGCACGGCTTCCTCGAAGGCGCCGAACCCGGCGCCTTCGCGGACGATCACCAGGCGACGGCCGAGCGAGTCGGGGTCGTCCCCGGCGAGGCGGTAGCTGAGGCGCTCGAGACTCCTGTCCTCGGCCACGACCGCGGACACGGTGCGCCCGGGGCGCAGCTCGAGCAGGCGGCGGGCGACCGGGTCGCGACGCACGAACGCGGCGAAGGCGGGGTCGTCGGCGCCCAGCCTGGCGAGCAGCGAAGAGAGGGTCTCGCCGCGGCGGATCTTTTCCTGCTGAACGAAGCCCGCATCGGCCTGCATCAGCTCCGGCGCGAGCGCGACCGACTCGATCGTGGTCTCGGAGGGCGGCAGGGCCGGCGCGGACAGGGGGGCGACGCCGAAGGCCGTGACCGCTGCGAATGACGTGACCGCGCCGATGGCGATCGCAAGCGTCTTGACCTGGGGGAACCGCATCGTGAAGGAGCCGTCTCGGGTCGGGAAGGTGTCAGGTTGGGGCGCGTGGCCCGCTGGGCTATGATCCGTGGCCCTGCGGACGGGCAGTCCGGCGGCCAGCGCCGCTTCGACCACCGACCGACGGCGGACGTCGAACGGCCTCGCGGCACGAGCGCGCGATTGTAGCCGAAACCCGATCCCAAACCCGAAGACAGTCATAAGTCGCCAAGTATCGCCGATGAGCTCACCGACCGCCACGCCCGAATCCGCCGAGTCGCAGGTCCCGGAATCCGCCCGTCGGGCACTAGCGGTCGCGAAGCGTGGCTGCGACGAATTGCTGGTCGAGCAGGACTTCCTGCGCAAGCTCGTGCGATCGGAATCCACCGGTGCGCCGCTGCGCATCAAGCTCGGCCTGGACCCGACCGCACCCGACCTGCACCTCGGTCATACGGTCGTGCTCAACAAGATGCGGCAGCTGCAAGATCTGGGCCACACGGTGATCTTCCTGATCGGGGACTTCACGGCCATGATCGGCGACCCGTCAGGGCGCAACCAGACCCGTCCGCCGCTCACCCGCGAGCAGATCGAGGCGAATGCCCGCACCTATTTCGAGCAGGCGAGCCTGGTGCTGGACGCCTCGCGCACCGAGATCCGCTACAACTCGGAGTGGAGCGACCCCCTCGGAGCGCGCGGGATGATCCAGCTCGCCGCCCGCTACACGCTGGCCCGCATGCTCGAGCGCGACGACTTCACCAAGCGCTACAAGGGCGGGATCCCGATCTCGGTCCACGAACTGCTCTACCCGCTGATGCAGGGCTACGACTCGGTCGCCCTGAAGTCGGACCTCGAGCTCGGCGGCACCGACCAGAAGTTCAACCTGCTGGTCGGCCGCGAGTTGCAGCGGGAGTACGGGCAGGAGCCGCAGTGCATCCTGACGATGCCGCTGCTGGTCGGGCTCGACGGGGTGGAGAAGATGTCGAAGTCCAAGGGCAACTACGTCGGCATCACAGACGCGACCGACGACATGTTCGGCAAACTGATGTCGATCTCCGACGATCTGATGTGGACCTACTTCGATCTCCTGTCTTCGATGACGATCGAGGCGGTCGCCGCGCTGCGTGCGGAATGTTCGTCCGGCCGCAATCCTCGCGATGCAAAGGTCCTGCTCGCCGGCGAGATGGTGGCGCGCTTCCACGGCGCGCCTGCGGCCGAGGCGGCCCGCGAGGCCTTCGACGCCCGCTTCGCCCGCGGCGCGCTGCCCGAGGACCTGCCCGAGGTCTCGATCGCCGGTGCGCCGGTCGCGATCGCGCAGCTGCTCAAGCAGGCCGGGCTGGTGAGCTCGACCAGCGACGCCATGCGCAACATCGAGCAGGGCGGCGTGCGGATCGACGGTGACAAGGTGTCGGACAAGGGCCTGAAGCTCGGCGCCGGCACCTTCGTCGTGCAGGTCGGAAAGCGCCGCGCGGCGCGCGTGACCGTGGCCTGATGGCGCGGCCGGTGCGTCGATGATCGCGCTGATCCAGCGCGTCGCGCGCGCCCACGTCGAGGTCGAAGGCGCGACCGTCGGGGCCATCGGGCCGGGGCTGCTGGCGCTGGTCTGCGCCGAGCGCGGCGACACGCCCCGACAGGCGCAGGCGTTGCTGGCGAGGCTGCTGGCCTACCGGATCTTCGCCGACGACCGGGGCCGGATGAACCGCTCGCTCGCGGACGTGGCCGGTGGCCTGCTGCTCGTGCCGCAGTTCACGCTGGCGGCCGATACCAACAGCGGGCTGCGTCCGAGCTTCACGCCCGCGGCCCCGCCGGCCGTGGCACGCGTGCTGTACGAAGACATCGTGTCGCGGGCCCGGCTCGCCCATGCAGCCGTCGAAACCGGTATCTTCGGTGCGGACATGCAGGTGTCTCTGGTCAACGACGGGCCGGTCACGTTCTGGCTGCGCGCGGATCCGGAGTCATCCGTTTCTGACGAGGTCACGACATGAAGCTGTGGAGCGATTCCTTCGTCGACGGCGAGGCCATCCCCGCCGAGTTCGCCTTCGCGCGCGTCGATCCGAAGCATCGGGTCGCGCTGGCGCCCAACCGCAACCCGCACCTGGCCTGGTGGGATCTGCCGCAGGGCACGCGCTCGCTGGTGCTGATCTGTCACGACTTCGACGCGCCGAGCGTGCCGGACGACGTCAACCATCCGGACCGGGAGGTCCCGACCTCGCTGGCGCGCGTCGACTTCCACCACTGGGTGCTGGTCGACCTGCCGCCGGCGCTCGCGTCGATCGCGGCCGGCGAGTTCTCCGACCAGGTGGTGCCGAAGGGCAAGGCAGGGCCGGAGACCCGGCACGGCGCGCGGCACGGGCTCAACGACTACACCGCGTGGTTCGCGCAGGACCACGACATGGCGGGCGAGTACTACGGCTACGACGGCCCGTGCCCGCCGTGGAACGATGCGCTGATCCACCGCTACCAGTTCGCGCTCCATGCGATCGACCTCGAGCGGCTGCCGCTCGAGGGCCGTTTCACCGGGCCGCAGGTGCTCGCCGCGATGCAGGGACACGTGCTGGCGCGCGCCACGATCTCCGGACGCTACAGCCTGAACCCCAGGCTGGCCGAGCAGCCGGCCCCGCCCGCCTGATACGGCCCGCTCCTTCGCGGGTCCGCACCCGCCGCCCTGAACCGCCCCCGACGATGCCCCCGACCGAACTGATCCTGCTGCGCCACGGCGAGACCGACTGGAACCGCGAACGCCGCATCCAGGGGCAGCTCGATACGCCGCTCAACGGCGAGGGCCTGCGCCAGGCGCGGGCCGCGGCACGCCGCCTCGTCGCCGAGCGGGCGCGCTGGGGCCTGGAGCCCGCCCCGGGCGGGGCGGCGCCGGTCATGGTCAGCAGCGACCTGATGCGCTGCCGCCAGACGGCCGAGCCGATCGCGGCCGCCCTCGGCTTGGACTGCGCGCACGACGCCCGGCTGCGCGAGCGCGGGTTCGGCGTCTACCAGGGCCGGACCTATCCCGAGGTGCAGCGCGACGACCCGGAGCGCTTCGCGCGCTGGATGCACCGCGATCCGGACTTCGAGGTCGAGGGCGGCGAATCGCTGCGCACCTTCGGCGCGCGCGTCGAGTCGGCGCTCGTCGGGCTGGCCACCGCGCACCGGGGCCGCACCGTGGTCGTGATCACCCATGGCGGCGTGCTCGACGTCGCCAACCGACTGTGCCGCGGCCTGGCGATCGGGGCGCCGCGCGATTTCGAGATCCCGAATGCCGGACTGAACCGGCTGCGCTTCGACGGCGAGCGCTTCGAGCTGCTGGTCTGGGGGGATGTCGGGCACTGGCAGGATTCGCTCGACGAGCTCTGAGGCCGAGGTGGAGCGGGCCAGCCCTACGGGCGTCCCGGGGGGCGGGCGCATCCCGTGCCGATCCCTTACAATCTCGCCTCGTCCGCGTGACTGGCGAGTAAGGGTGAATCGACACCGTGAAACGCGGATCTGGTGGCCTCTCGGGCCACCCGCCGTTCGCCTGGGGCCGGCCGCGGGTTTCGCGGTGCTAGCGCCGTGTGCGGCCGAATGCCGGCCGCACGGCCTCCCCGACTGCACTTAGGATTCAGCATGTACGACCGCAACCAAGGGATCGCCCAGGCCGATCCCGAGCTCTGGCAGGCCATCCAGGCCGAGGACCGCCGCCAGGAAGCCCACATCGAGCTGATCGCGTCCGAGAACTACGCGAGCCCGGCGGTGATGGCGGCCCAGGGCTCCCAGCTCACGAACAAGTACGCCGAAGGCTATCCCGGCAAGCGGTACTACGGCGGCTGCGAGCATGTCGACGTCGCCGAGGCGCTCGCGATCGAGCGCGCCCGTCAGCTCTTCGGCGCGGACGCGGCCAACGTGCAGCCGCACTCGGGCGCCCAGGCGAACCAGGCGGTGTTCCTCGCCTTCCTGAAGCCCGGCGACCGGATCATGGGCATGAGCCTCGCCGAGGGTGGACACCTGACGCACGGCATGCCGCTCAACCTGTCGGGCAAGTGGTTCGACGTGGTGTCCTACGGGCTCGACGCGAACGAGGCGATCGACTACGAGGCGATGGAGCGCCGTGCGCGCGAGACGAAGCCGAAGCTGATCATCGCCGGTGCGTCGGCCTACGCGCTGCGCATCGACTTCGAGCGCTTCTCGCGGGTGGCCAAGGAGATCGGCGCGATCTTCATGGTCGACATGGCGCACTATGCCGGCCTCGTCGCCGCGGGCGTCTACCCGAACCCGGTGCCGCATGCCGACGTCGTCACCTCCACCACGCACAAGAGCCTGCGCGGCCCGCGCGGCGGCATCATCCTGATGAAGGCCGAGCACGAGCGCGCGATCAACTCGGCGGTGTTCCCGGGCCTGCAGGGCGGGCCGCTCATGCATGTGATCGCCGCCAAGGCGGTGGCCTTCCGCGAGGCGCTGCAGCCCTCGTTCAAGGACTACCAGAAGCAGGTGATCTCGA
>JAIYAG010000421.1 GCA_027489195.1 Burkholderiales bacterium
CGTGGACGACCTGTTCGGCCTGGAGAACTACGCAGCCTTCAAGGTGGCCTTGCAGGGCACGGGCATCAACCTCGTGGAGGACAAGAGCTATCCCGGCGGCGTGAAGGACCTCTCGCCCGTGATGCGCTCGATCAAGGACAAGAATCCCGACGCGTTCGTCGGCTTCACCTACCCGCCCGACACCATCCTGGCCAGCCGCCAGGCCAAGGAGATCGGCTTCAATCCCAAGGTGTTCTACGCCTCCGTGGGCACGGCCTTCCCGCTGTACAAGAACGTGATGACCTCGGCCGGCGCCGAGGGCGTGACCGGCATGGGCTCCTGGAACGCCAAGACCAGCCCTGGCGCAAAGGCCTACTTCGACGCCCATGTGGCCGGCCAGAAGAAGGAGCCGGACCGCTGGGCCAGCGGCGCCTGCTGGGCAGGCCTGGAGATCCTCACGGATGCGGTCAAGCAGGTGGGCCTGGACCGCAAGGCCCTCCGCGACTACATCGCCGGCACCACGCACAAGACGATCATCGGCGACATCCGCTTCCAGGGCAGCGAGAACGTGGGCACGCCCGGAACCATCGGTCAGTGGCAGAACGGCGAGTTCGAGGTGGTCTGGCCGGTCGCCCGCGCCACAGCCAAGCTCAACGCCAGCAAGCCGGCCTGGAAGTAGGCACCCCTAGACGCTCGGCGGGGCGGGCGCACGACGCGTGCGGCCTGCCCGGGTGACCCGACCATGTCCTTTTCCGCCTGGATCGAACTGATCGCCTCCGGTCTCATCACCGGGGGCATCTACGCGTTGGTCGCGCTCGGCCTGAACCTGCAGTACGGACTGATGCGGATCCTCAACATCGCGCACGGCGAGTTCCTGATGCTGGGAGCCTTCCTCACCTGGTGGGTGCAGTCGTCGCTGGGCGTGTCGCCCCTGCTGATGGTGCCGCTGTCGTTCGCGCTGCTGATGGCGCTGGGTCTGGCCATCCACTTCCTGTGCTTCCGACGCCTGACGGCCACGTCGCCCAACCTCGACATCTTCGAGGCACGTGGCCTGATGGTGGCTTTCGGCCTGATGTTCCTGGTGCAGAACCTGGTGTCCTGGCTATGGGGTGGCGACCTTCGCGGCTACGACTTCATGACCGAGCCGGTGAAGATGGGCGACGCGCAGTTTGCAGGCAACAAGCTGCTCGTGTTCGGCCTGGCGCTGCTGTTCAGCGGCGCGCTCATCGTGCTGATGCGCACGACGCTGCTGGGCAAGGGCGTTCGCGCGCTGATGCAGTCCCCCGTGGGCGCGCAGCTGGTGGGCATCGACACCCGCCGCCTGCACCCGCTGATGTTCGGCGTCGGCCTCGGCCTGTCAGGTGTGGCCGGATGTCTGCTGTCCATGGCCTACACCATCTCGCCCTCCATGGGCGAGCCCTACACCGTCACAGCGCTCATCGTCATCACGCTGGGTGGCTTCGGCAGCATGGGCGGCGCGCTGGCCGGCGGGCTGCTGCTGGGCGTGGTGGAGGCCATCGGCATGCACTACACCAACCCCTCGCTGAAGGCGCTGCTGTCGTACACGGTGTTCATCGCCGTGCTGCTGCTGCGGCCCGAGGGCCTGTTCACGCGCAAGTCGCGCAAAGCCTGACCTTCCGGCGGACCCCATGAACGACCGCCAAGTGCTTGTGCGCGACCTGCTGGTGTGGTTCGCACTCACCGGCTGGGCGCTGGCGCTACCGGCCTTCGGCAGCGATTTCGTGGTGTCGATGGCGCTGACCTGCCTGATGTACGTGGCGCTGTCGTCGAGCTGGGGACTGTTCTGCGGCAGCACGCGCTACCTGTCGCTGGCCACCTCGGCCTTCTTCGGCATCGGTGCCTACACCAGCGCGCTGATGCTGGAACGCACGGGCTGGTTCGAGGCCATCGCCCTCGGCGCGCTGGTCGCCACCGCAGTCGCCGTGGTGATGGGTGCAGCCGTGCTGCATCTGCGCGGCACTTACTTTGCCGTGCTCACCTTCGGCATGACCGAGCTGATCCGCCACGCCATCACCTACTTCGAGAAGTCGGTCACCGGCACGGTGGGCCGTGTGCTGACGGTGGTACCCGAGCGCGACATGGTCTACCTGACGGTGCTGGCGCTGGCCTCGGCCACAGTGGCGCTGTCCATCGGCGTGCGGCGGACACGCCTGGGCCTGGCGCTGCTGGGCATCGGCGCGGACGAGCAGCGGGCGCAGACGCTGGGGGTGAACACGCGCTGGGTGAAGATCGTCGGATTCGCGATGACGGCGGCGGTGGCCGGTGCGGTCGGGGCGGCCATGTCGGTGCGCTGGACGTACATCGACCCGCATACCGTCTTCAATCCCTTCATCGGGTTCCAGACGGTGCTGATCGCGCTGATCGGCGGTGCGGTCACGCTGTGGGGGCCGCTGATCGCGGCAGTGGTGTTCAGCCTGCTCGCCGAGACCCTGCGCCTGGCCGCTCCGCAGGTCTACATGATGACGCTGGGGCTGCTGCTGATCCTGTCGGTGCTGTATCTGCCCGGCGGCCTGGCTTCGCTGCGCTGGAACACATGGAAGGTCTGGCGCGACGACATGCGCGCCTGGTGGCGCGAACGCCGCTACGAGTGGAACGGCGACAAGGCGCGCGACAAGCGACTGGCCCGGGAGCGGCGCCTTGGCTGAGTCGGGCAATGTCCTGCTGGAGGCGCGCGAGGTGACCGTGCGCTTCGGCGGCCTGGTGGCCGTGGATGCCGTGAGCGCCAGCTTTCGGGCGGGCGAGCTGGTGGGCATCATCGGCCCCAACGGCGCGGGCAAGACCACCTTCTTCAACGCGCTTTCGGGGGTTCAGCGGCCCACCTCCGGGCGACTGGTGGCCGATGGGCGCGACCTCACGGGCGCGGGGCCCCACCGTTTTGCCGCGCGCGGCCTGGCCCGCACCTTCCAGACCCCGCGTGTCTTCGGTGACCTGTCCGTGGCCGCCAACATCGGCTTCGGCCTGAAGTTCGCCGGCCGGCGACGGCGCAGGTGGTGGCTCTGGGGTGACGAGGTGGACGTGCCCTGGGCGCTGCGCGACGTGGCCGGCATCCTGAGCCTGATCGGGCTGGGCGAGCAGGCGGCCCTGCCGGCCGGCGCCCTCACGCCGTCGCAGCAGCGTCTGCTGGAGATCGGCATGGCGCTGTCCACACGGCCGCGCCTGCTGCTGCTGGACGAGGTGGCGGCCGGCCTGACCGAGACCGAGCTGGAGGACATGGCCCGGTTGATCCGCCGCCTGCGCGATGAGCTCGACCTGACCGTGGTGTGGATCGAACATGCCGTGACCACGCTGCTGCGGCACGTGGAACGCGTGATCGTGCTGCACCAGGGCCGCAAGATCGCCGACGCAACCCACGTCGAAGAGGTGAACGATCCGGAGGTGATCGAGGCCTACCTGGGCGACGAGATGGTCGACGAGGCGCTGTCGCGGCCGTCCGCAGAAACGGTCGCCGGTGCTCCCGAGCGCGCGACACCGGGCGGCCCGCCATGATGTGGTATCGCCCCGACGGCTTCACGCTGGGCGGCAGCGGCCGCGCACACCTGAAGGTGGACGGTCTGGCCGCGGGCTACGGGCCGGTGCAGGTGCTGCGCGGACTGCGCTTCGAGGCTCGGCCCGGGCTGACCGTCATCCTCGGGCCCAACGGTGCGGGCAAGACCACGCTGCTGCGCGCGCTGGCTGGCCTGATCCCACGCGGCGGCGATGTGCTGCTGGATGGCGAGGAACTGCCGGAGAAGACCCACGAGATCGTGCGCGCCGGTGTGGCGCTCGTCGCCGAAGGGCGGCAGCTGTTTCCCCAGATGACGGTGTCCGAGAACCTGGAGCTGGGCGGCTGGCTGGCCCCGAAGGCCGAGCGGGAGCGCCGGCTGGTCCAGGTGCTGCAGGATTTCCCCAAGCTGCGCGAGCGCGCCACTCAACTGGCCGGCACCATGAGCGGCGGCGAGCAGCAGATGGTGGCCGTCGCTCGCGCGATGATGAGCGCACCGCGTCTGCTGATGCTGGACGAACCCTCGCTGGGTCTGGCCCCGCGCATGGTGGACGAGTTGCTGGCGATGGCCCGGCGCATCGCCGACGCCGGCACCACCGTGCTGATGGTGGAGCAGAACGTCAAGAAGGCCCTGGCCGTGGCCGACCGCGGCTACGTGCTGGAGCGCGGCGCGCTGGTGGCCAGCGGCCCTGCACGCCTGCTGAGCCGCTCTACCGTGGTGCGGGAAGCCTACCTCGGCGCGCAGGCGCAGGACACCACCTCGGCCGCCGATGCGGCACGTCGGGGCCGGACGGACGTGTCCCCGACAACGGCGGCTGCCCCACGATCGTGACGCCGTCCTGAGCCTCACCACGCGCTGCTGCGCCGCTGGCCGCAGCCTGTGCATCGAAACCTCGAACCGCGCCTACCCAACCCCTTCCACCTTCCCTGCAGGAGTCCTCCATGTCGGATCTGCCGATGCTGATCAACGGCCTGAAGGTCACGGCCGAGCGGAACGCCACCTTCGAGCGCCGCAACCCGCTGGACGGCACGGTCGCCACACGGGCGCCGGCGGCCTCGCCGGCAGATGCGGTGATGGCGGTGGAGGCCGCCGCCGAAGCCTTCAAGACCTGGAGCGAGACCGGTCCGGGCATGCGCCGCGCCCTGCTGCTGAAGGCGGCCGATCTGCTGGAGGCCCGCACGCCTCAGTTCATCGAGGCGATCTCGGCCGAGACCGGGGCCACCGGCATGTGGGGGGGCTTCAACGTCTTCCTGGCCGCCGGCATGCTGCGCGAAGCCGCGGCCCTGACCACGCAGATCGTCGGCGAGGTGATTCCGTCCGACGTGCCCGGCAGCCTGGCCATGGCGATCCGCCAGCCTGCAGGTGTGGTGCTGGGCATTGCCCCCTGGAACGCGCCGGTGATCCTGGGCGTGCGCGCGATCGCCACCCCGCTGGCCTGCGGCAACACGGTCATCCTGAAGGGCAGCGAGAACTGCCCGCGAACGCACCAGCTCATCATCGAGACCCTGCAGGAGGCGGGCTTTCCGCCGGGCGTGGTCAACTACATCACCAACGCACCGGCGGACGCCGGCGCGGTCGTGGAGGCCATCGTGGCGCACCCGGCGGTGCGGCGCGTGAACTTCACGGGTTCCACCCGCGTGGGCCGGCTGATTGCCATGACCTGCGCCAAGTACCTGAAGCCCGCCGTGCTGGAACTCGGCGGCAAGGCGCCCCTGCTGGTGCTCGACGACGCCGATCTGGACGACGCCGTCAACGGCGCGGCCTTCGGCTCCTTTGCCAACAGCGGCCAGATCTGCATGAGCACCGAGCGACTGATCGTCGACGAGAAGGTAGCCGAGTCCTTCGTGAGGAAGCTCGCCACGAAGGCCAAGTCCCTGCCGCTTGGCGACCCGCGCAAGCCCGAGCCCGTGGTGCTGGGCAGCGTGATCGGCATGTCCACGGTCGAGCACTGCAACGCACTGATCGACGACGCGATCGCCAAGGGTGCCAAGCTCGTGTGCGGTGGCAAGGCCGACAGCACGCTGATGCCGGCCACGCTTCTCGACCACGTGACCCCCGCCATGCGCATCTACCGCGAGGAGACCTTCGGACCGGTCAAGGCCATCGTACGGGTGCGCGGCATCGAAGAGGCGATCGCCTGCGCCAACGACAACGAGTACGGCCTGTCGGCGGCAGTGTTCGGGCGCGACGTCGCGCGTGCGATGAACGTGGCCCGACGCATCGACACGGGGATCTGCCATGTCAACGGCCCCACCGTGCACGATGAGGCGCAGATGCCCTTCGGAGGCGTCAAGGGCAGCGGCTTCGGGCGTTTCGGTGGCCGCGCCGGCGTGCACGAGTTCACCGAGCTGCGCTGGGTCACGGTCCAGACCACGCCGCGCCAGTATCCCTTCTGAAGCGGCGACCGATCCGCCGCGCCGCCCCTGGAGCACAAGGTCATGACGATCCGTTCCCATCCCCCGTTCCGCGCCGACCATGTCGGCAGCTTCCTGCGCCCGGCCTACCTTCTGCAGGCGCGCGAGCAGAAGGCCAAGGGGGCGATCACCCCCGAACAACTGCGCGAAGTGGAAGACCGCGCGATTGACGAGATCGTGCGTTTCCAGATCGATGCCGGCCTGCAGTCCATCACCGACGGCGAGTTCCGGCGGACCTACTTCCACATCGATTTCCTCGACCAGTTGGGCGGCGTGAAGACCGACATCCCGTTCACCGTTCGCAAGCCCGACGGTACCGAGGAGCTGGCACCACCGGCGATCCGCGTCATCGACACGGTGCGCCATGTCAGGAACATCCAGCTGGCCGACTTCCAGTACCTGAAGTCGCGAGTGGAGGCATTGGGAAAGTCCGGCAGCCACGGCCTGCTGCCCAAGGTGACCATCCCCTCGCCCACCATGCTTCACTTTCGCGGCGGGCGCGCGGGCATCAGCCGAGAGGCCTACCCCGAGCTCGACCCGGTGTTCTATGACGACGTGGCACGGGCCTACGGGGCCGAGCTGCAGTCCCTGGCCGACGCCGGCTGCAGCTACGTGCAGATGGATGACACCAACCTGGCCTACCTGTGCGACGAGCGCATGCGCGAGGGTGCCCGCCAGCGCGGCGATGACCCCAACGAGCTGCCTTACCGCTATGCCGACTTCATCAACAAGGTGGTGGCGCTCAAGCCTGCGGGCATGACCCTGGCCATGCATCTCTGCCGAGGCAACTTCAAGAGCACGCACGCGGCGGCCGGCAACTACGAGCCGGTGGCCGAGGCACTGCTGTCGCGCATGAACCTGGACGCCTTCTTCCTCGAATACGACGATGAACGCTCGGGCGACTTCCGCCCGCTGCGCTACCTGTCCAAGGGCAAGATCGTGGTGCTGGGCCTGGTGACCACCAAGTTCGGCGCGCTCGAGAGCAAGGACGCCCTCAAGCGCCGCATCGACGAGGCCGCACAGTACGCCCCCCTCGATCAGCTGTGCCTGAGCCCGCAGTGCGGGTTCTCCAGCACCGTGCACGGCAACAACATCGCCGTGGAAGACCAGCGCCGCAAGCTGCGGCTGGTGGTCGAGACGGCGCAGGACGTCTGGGGCTGAACGGGGCGCAGCCCACCGCCCGGCTTGGGCAGCGGCCCGCTACAGCACCTTGCGGTACTGGACGAAGCCCGAGCGGTCGGCGATGCGGTCGTAGAGCCGCATCGCGACGTCGTTGCTCTCGTGCGTGAGCCAGTACACGCGCGAGCAGCCCGCGCCGCGCGCCGCGTCGTAGACGTGCTCGATCAGCGCCCGGCCGACGCCCGAGCCTCGCACGTCGGGCTCCGCGTACAGGTCGTTCAGGTAGCAGTAGTCGCCGACCGACCAGCAGCCGCGGTGCATGATCCAGTGCACCAGCCCCACCGCCCGCGAGCCCTGCCACGCGATCGCCGCGTGCATCGGCTCGGATGGGTCCAGGAAGCGCGCCCAGGTCACGTCGCTGGTCGCGGCCGGGATGTCGACGCGGTAGAACGCCTGGTAGCCGCGCCACAGCGGCATCCAGGCCGCGTGGTCGTCGGCGCTCACCGCGCGCAGCGTCAGGGGGCTCGCGGGCGATGCGGCGGTCGAGGTGGGCGTCGGATCGGTCATGCAGGGTCTCCAGTGGGGCGGGCGGGGGGCGCGGGCGTGCCGCGCAGCAGGACGGCTGCGGCCGCGGCGAGGATCAGGGCGAAACCGAGGGCATCGACGGGCGTGGGCCGCTCGCCGAGCAGCAGCACCGCGCCGAGCACGGCGACCACCGGCACCAGCAGCGTGCCCAGGGCCGCGCTGGACGCCGGCAGGCGCTCCACGATCGCGAACCACAGCAGGTAGGGCAGCGCCATGCCGAGCAGCACGTGGTAGGCGACGGCCGCCCAGGTGCGCGGATCCGTGGGCCAGCCGCGCGGCGGCCCTTCCAGCAGCAGCGCGCCGAGGGCCACCGCGACGAAGCCGGCCGCGAGCTGCCAGGCCGCGATCGCGACCGGGTCGGCCTCGATCCGCGCGTGCTTCAGGTAGACGGTGCCGGCGGCCCAGGCGAGCGCCGCCGCCAGCGCCCAGCCCATGCCGGCGGTCGCCCCGCCGGCGGCCATCGGCCCGATCAGGACGGCCAGGCCCGCGGCGGCGAGCGCGAGCGAGGCGAGACGCCATCCGTCGAGGCGCTCGCCGAGCGCCATGCGGGCGAACAGCACCGACCAGATCGGCATCGTGTAAGTGACCATCGTGACCCGCGAGGTCGAGCCGGCGAGCTGCGCGAAGGCGGTGAACACGCCGAAGGCGGCGACGTTCAGCACGCCCGCGAGCGCCAGACGGCGGCGCGGGGCGCCGGGCGCGATCCGCAGCGAGCGTCCGCGCATCGCCGCCCAGGCGAGGAGCGTGACGGTGCCCAGGCCCATGCCGATGCAGCGCAGGCTCCACGGCCGGATCTCGTGCAGCGCGACGCGGACCGCGATCCAGTTCAGGCCCCAGCACACGCCGAGCAGCACGACCAGCAGGCGGGCCCGGGACGCGGCGGCGGCGGCGGCTGCGGCTGCGGCTGCGGCGGCGGACGCACCGGCGGACGCGGGCGCTTCAGGCACGGCGGATGCGCTCGGATCGACGGGCATCCCGCATCCTAAGCGACGGCGGCCACGGGGACGGCGGCGACGGCCGCTGCAACGGCCTCGGCCACGGCCCCCCCCCCCTGCCCATGGGGCCCTATGCCCCCCCGCCCCCCCCCCCCGGACCCGGGCGCGCCGCGGCGCGCCGACCGACGACAGGAGTCCCGCATGCCCGCCGATCGACGCTCCACGCTCCGCCTGCTCGCCGCCTGCACCGCGCAGCCGCCCCTCGCGCTGTTCGCCGCACTGGCCGCCCCGCCGCTGCGTGCGCAGGACGTGCCTCAGCCCGAGAAGCAGCCGATCATGGCCGGACCCTACGTGCCCTCCCCCGACACCGTGGTCTCGCAGATGCTGGACATGGCGGGTGTCGGCCCCGACGACGTGCTCATCGACATGGGCTCGGGCGACGGCCGCATCGTGCTGACCGCCGCGAAGCTGCGCGGCGCGCGCGGCCTGGGCATCGAGATCCAGGCGCCGCTGATCGCGCTGTCCATCGAGACCGCCCGGCGCGAGGGCGTCGCCGATCGCGCGCGCTTCGTGCGTCAGGACCTGTTCACCACCGACGTGTCCGAGGCGACGGTGGTCACGATCTACCTGCTGCCCGACACCGTGAACATGCTGCGCGACAAGCTGCGCCGCGAGCTGCGGCCCGGTACCCGCGTGCTGACCCACGACTATCCGATCGCGGGCTGGCTGCCCGAGTCCTGGCAGCGGTTCGACGAGCCCGAGAAGAAGGGGGCGACCGGGCAGCCGAGCGCGACCGTCTACCTGTACCGGATCCCCGCGCAGGTGGGCGGCCGCTGGCAGGCCACGGTCCCGGCCGCCCTCAGCCGGCAGCGCATCGTGCTCGAGCTGCGCCAGCAGTGGCAGATGCTGGACGGGATGGCGACGGTGGGCGGGCGCGAGGTGCCGCTCGAGGACGTGCGGCTGCGCGGCGAGGCGGTGAGCTTCCGGCTGCGGCTCGAGCACGGGCGGCTGGCCAGCTTCGAGGGCCGGGCGCGCGACGGCGCGATCGAGGGGACCGCGGCCATCGAGGGCGCCGCGCTGCCCTGGCGGGCGGCGCGGGCGTCCTGAACGGGCGTCCTGAACGGGCGTCCCGGGCGGCCGCGTCGGATCAGGTCCGCGGCATGCGGTGCAGCGCGCAGATCTTGTTGCCGTCCGGGTCGCGCAGGTAGGCCAGGTACATCTTGCCGGCCGCACCCTCGCGCACGCCCGGCGGGTCTTCGCAGGTCGTGCCGCCGTGGGCCACGCCGGCCGCATGCCAGGCATCGACCTGCTCGGGCGACTTGCAGGCGAACCCGATCGTCCCGCCGTTGGCGGCGGTCGCCGGCTTGCCGTCGATCGGCTCGGAGACCGAGAAGATGCCCGCCGGCGTGCGCCAGAAGACGCGGTACCGGTCGAGGTTGCCCGCGGGGACGTCGAGGGTGCCCAGCACCGCGTCGTAGAAGGCCCGGGACTTCGCCAGGTCGTTGGTGCCGATCATCACGTGCGAGAACATGCTTCGATTCACTCCTGTCGGACGCGCCGGGCGTCGGGATGGGGGCGCCGCGCGACGCTACGGCGAGATCATCAGCCTCGGCAGCCACACGGTCAGCGCCGGAATGTACGTGATCGCCAGCAGCGTGCCCACCAGCGGCACGTAGAACGGAAGCATCTCGCGCAGCACCGAGCGCATCGACACCTTCGCGATGTCCGACACCAGGTACAGCGCCAGGCCCATCGGCGGCGTCACCAGGCCGATCATCAGGTTGAACACCACCACCATGCCCAGGTGCACCGGGTCCACGCCCGCCGCCACCAGCGGCTTGGCGATGATCGGCGCGATCACCAGGATCGCGGTGGTGCTGTCGAGGAACATGCCGACCACGATCAGCAGCACGTTGACGATGGCCAGCAGCACGAACGGATCCGTCGACACCGAGAGCATCGCGCCGGCCACCTGCTGCGGCACCTGCTCGACCGACAGGATCCAGCCGAAGAGCGCGGCGACCGCGACGATCAGCAGGATTCCGGAGGTCGCCTTCACCGTCTCGAACGCAGCCTCCAGCAGCCCCTTGACCGTCAGCTTGCGGTAGAAGAGCGCGCTGATCGCGATGGTGTAGACCACCGTCACCGAGGCGATCTCGGTCGGCGTGAAGTAGCCGGCGAGCATGCCCACGACGAGGATGACCGGCGCGAGCAGGGCCGGGA
>JAIYAG010000465.1 GCA_027489195.1 Burkholderiales bacterium
CGTGTAGGCGCTGCGGGTGGTCGAGGTCAGCAGCACGCCGAGCGCGATCAGCGCGGCGACCGCGAGCGCCGCGAGGATGTCCCGGCGGGCATCGTGCCGTCCCGCGGCGGCGCGGGCGGCGCGGGCGGCCGGCTGCCAGGGCAGCAGGCCGGCGCGCGCACGCGCGCTCAGGGCCAGCAGCAGCGGCGCGGCCAGCAGCACGCCGAGCACGTCGCCCGCGTACCAGCCGAGCCAGGCCTCGGCCAGGCCCTCCGACGGCACCGTCCCGGCGAGCACGAGCACGCCGATGCCGACGGTCGGCGGCAGCAGCATCCCGGCGAGTGCGGCCAGGCCGAGCGTGCGGAAGTCGTCGGTGCTGCGGAAGTCGGGCTCGAGGCCGGAACGCGCCATCAGCCGGCTCGCCAGCCAGTACCCGGCACTGCAGCCCAGGCCGACGACGGCGGCGGCCCAGGGCGGCGCCCCGAGCCAGAGGTGCACCGCCATCACGGAGGGCACGAGGGCCACGAGCATCGGCGCGCCCCAGAGCAGCAGGCTCGCGACCGCGACACCGGTGGGGATCCAGAACAGGCTGACGTTCGAGCCGACGAAAGCGAGCTGCAGACCGAGGGCCGCCGCAGCCAGGTACAGGCCGGTCACGAGCAGGCCGCGGGCGACGGATGCCCCGAGGCGTCCGACGCGCAACGCCGGCTCGCCTGCCCGCTCCCCTCCTGATGGCGCCTCGATCGACACGGCACGACCCCGGTTACGTGGGCAATTCTGCCACGAGCCCGTCCGCCGCCCGGCCGGACGGGTCGCGGCGGACCGGAACCGGTTACGCTTGCCGGCGTCGCAGACTCGATTCTTCTTCCGGAGCGAATGCCATGGCCGTCGAGGCACTCACGACCGACCGGTTCGACGAGACCGTCGGCGGTCACGACATCGTCGTCGTCGACTTCTGGGCCCCCTGGTGCGGCCCGTGCAAGTCCTTCGCACCGATCTTCGAGTCGGTCGCGGCGGACAACCCCGACGTGGCCTTCGTCAAGGTCAACACCGACGAGGAAGGCGCGCTCGCCGGTCATTTCGGGATCCGCTCGATCCCGACGCTGATGATCTTCCGCGACCAGGTGATCGTGTTCCAGCAGCCCGGCGCGCTGCCCAAGGGCGCGGTCGAGGACATCCTGCGCCAGGTGCGCGGGCTCGACATGGACGAGGTCCGGCGCGGCGCGCGGCCGCACGAGGCGGGCGAGGACCCCTCGGATGCCGCCTGAGCCGCTGCGCCGCGCGCCGGAGCGCGCGTGCCGCTGAGCCGTCGGGGGTCGCGCCGCAGGACCTGCGGCGTGCTGGTCGCCGGGGCCCTCGCCCTGGCCGGATCCGGCGCGGGCCGGGCCGAGACGCTGGCCGATGCCCTGGCCGGTGCGCGCGGTCGCGACCCGGCGGTGATCGGCGCGCGCGCCCAGGCCGACGCGACCCGCGAGCGGATCGGCGTGGTCCGTGCCGCCGGCGCCCCGACGCTCGGGGTCGGCGGCACCGCCAACACCCAGTACGCCGAGGTGAACGGCGGCAGCCCGAGGCAGATCGAGGGGGGCAGCGGCGCGCTGAACCTGAACGTGCCGCTGTACCGGCCGCAGGTCGGCGCCGCGGTCGAGCAGGCCGGGGTCGCGAGCCGCTCGGCCGGCGTGCAGGTCGACGCCGCCGAGCAGGACCTGCTGCTGCGCACCAGCGTCGCCTACCTCGAGGTGCTCGCGGCGATCGAGACCCTGCAGGCGATCGGTGCGCAGAAGGCCGCGCTGGTGACGCAGCTCGCCTCGGCCCGCCGCAGCTTCGACGTCGGCACGGCGACGATCGTCGACCCGAACGAGGCCCAGGCCCGGCTGGACCTGGTCGCGGCGCAGGAGATCAATGCGCGGGCGGACCTGTCGGTGCGCCGCGCGGCGCTGGCGCAGATCGTCGGGCGCGCGTTCGACCGCTACCGGCGGCTCGCGCCGGACGCGGTCCTGCCCGCCCTGCAGTACCCGACGCTCGAGGGCTGGCTCGAGGCCGCCGCCGAGGACAGTCCGGCGGTGCGGCGCGCGCGGCTCGAGCTCGAGGTCGCCGAACGGGAGGTGGGCCGCCGCGCGCTCGGCGACCGTCCGAGCGTCGACGGCGTGGGAACGGTGTCGCGCGAGGTCAACCCGTCGCCGGTCTTCGGCCAGCTGCGGACCAACCTGGCGCTGCTGGGCCTGCAGTTCAACTGGCGGGTCTACGACGGTGGCGCCATCTCTTCCGGCGTGCGCGAGGCGGTGTCGCTCGCGGGCAAGTCGGCGGCCGACCTCGAGGCCGCCCGGCGTCAGGCCGACCTGGAAGTGCGTCGGCTGTTCGCGCGGGTGAGCAGCGGCTATGCGGTGGTCGCCGCGCTGCGGGCCGCCGAACGCTCGGCCGAGGTCACGCTGCGGTCGATGACGCGGGCGCAGGAGGTCGGCGTGCGCGTCCTCACCGACGTGCTCAACGCGCAGCAGCAGCTCTTCCTGGCGCGCCGGGACCTGGCCCGCGCGCGCTACGACTTCCTGGCCGACAAGCTCCGGCTGCGCGCGGCCTCGGGCCGGCTGCAGCCCGAGGACGTCACCGCGGTCAGCGCGCTGCTGAGCGAACCGGTCGAGCTGATCGATCCGAACGGGCGCTGAGGGCCGGCCTCAGATCTCGCCGACCGTGTGGCCGGCGTCCGTCCGCGCGGCCACGGCCGCCGCCTCCGCGGCCGCGGCCGCGGGATCGTGGACCAGGACGCGGTTGCGGCCGCTGCGCTTGGCGCGGTAGAGCGCGGTGTCGGCCTGGTCGAGCAGGCCGTCGAGCGTGGGCGCGCCCAGCGTCGAGTCCGAGACGCCGACCGACACCGTCACCTGCAGCGCGGGCAGGTCGGACAGGTGCTCGAGGCAGCGCTCGGCGATCCGACGGCGGACGCGGTCTGCCACCACCTCGGCATCGCCCAGCACGCAGTCGGGCATCAGGACCGCGAACTCCTCGCCGCCGTGGCGCGCCACGAGATCGCCCGGGCGCATCTCGTCGCGCAGCGTGGCCGCGACCGTCCGGATGACGCGGTCGCCCACGGCATGCCCGAAGCGGTCGTTGACCGACTTGAAGTGGTCGATGTCGAGCAACAGCGCCGCGGCCGGGCGTCCGTGCGGGCCGAGCGCCCGTGCCAGCAGCGGCTCGCCCATCTCGGCGAAGGCGCGCCGGTTCAGGCAGTCGGTGAGCGGATCGCGGGTCGCCGCGCGCTGCAGCGCCAGGTTCTTCGCCTCGATCTCGGCCCGCGAGCGCTCGAGCTCGGAGAGCGCGCCGCGCAGCCGGGTGTTCGCGCGGCCGACCTCGGTCACGTCGGCGAACGAGACCAGGCAGCCGCGCACCTCGCCCCGGCCGTCGCGGATCGGCGAGCAGGTGACCAGCACGTCGCGCGCCTCGTCGCCCTCGCCCACCCGCATGCCCACGCTGGTCACGATCTGCGAGGTGTTCATCGCGCTGGCCCAGGGGTGGAGCGGATCGGACTCCGGATCGGCGAGGTGCCAGCTGAGCGAGGACAGCGCCGTGCCGTCGCGGATGTCGACGTCGGCCCGCAGGCTGCGGAAGGCCTGGTTGGTCAGCACGATGCGGCCCTCGGCATCGAGGATGGTGATGCCCTCAACCAGCGTGTCGAAGGCGACGCGCACCCGCTCCGGGACCGCGGCGGCCGGGTCGAGGTGCTGCAGCACGCGGCGCATGAAGAGGCCGAAGCCGAGCGAGCCGGCGACGAAGACGAAGAGCGCGGTCGTCACCGTCGGATCGCCGAGCCAGCCCGGCAGCGGGCCGGTCCGGGCGTCGCGGTAGGCGAGCTCCAGGTCGCCCCAGTGCACCTTCGCGGCGAACAGCGGCACCTTGATGCGGTCGCCCCGGTCCGCGTCGTCCGCGGCCTCGTCGGCGGCATTGCCCGGACGCGCCGTGCGAGGCGGGTCGCCGGCCTGCGCGACGATCGCGCCCGAGGCGCGTCTCAGCACGATCGACTCGATCCGCGGCTCGCGAGCGACCACGTCGCGCAGCAGGGTCTGCAGCGCGTCGACCTCGCCGCGCTGCACGAGGCCGGCACCGTACAGCGCGATCGAGTCTGCGAGCGCACGCCGTGCGCGCGTGCGCTCGTCCGCATCGTCGCCCCCGCCGAAGACCTTGAGGAGGGCGCTCGCGACCAGCACCAGCATGCAGGCCATCAGGGCGAGCGCCATCGCGATCTGCGTGATCGGGCCGACGCGCAGGCGCTTCATGCCGACATCCAGGCGGCGACCGGCGCGCGACGCGGGCCCGCGGCACCGCCGCCGTCGACGTCGAGGCCCGCGTCGCCGTCGAAGAGCTCGTCGGCCTCGTCGTGCGGCAGGTCGACGTCGTCGCGGGCGAGGATCGGCAACGGGTCGAAGGTCCGCGCGACCGGCCCGGTGGCGATCAGCAGCCAGACGGTGGCGCCGCCGTAGATCGCCCACCACAGCACGCCCGCCGTCAGCGCGACGCCCGCGAGCTCGGCGCCCTGGTTCAGCGTGAGGACCGGCGCCGCGGCCTCCTCGGCGCCGCCGCGTGCAGCGTCGGGCACCGTCACCGGCAGCAGGTCGGACGGCTCCACGGACGGCGCCGCACCGGCGCTCATCAGCAGCGCGAAGGTGCTCGAATCCGGGCCGACGCCGATCAGCGCGAGGCCGCCGAACTCGCCGCCGGCGTCGGAGCGCTTGGCGCCGTCGCGGGTGCCGTCGGCGGCGCCGGCGACCTGGCCGGCGTCGGTGCGCTCGCCGCCCTCGCGGGGTCCGTCGAGGGCATTGCGCAGCGCGGCCTCGCCGAAGCGCCCGTCACGCGAGACGCCCGGGCCGGCCGCGTCGGTCGCGTCCGCGGCGCGGGCGAGCATCGACACGGCGGCCGCGGAGCCCGTGCGGACGAAGCCCGCGGCAGCCAGGTCGCGGGGGCCAGGGGCCCGGTCGGGCGGCGGCGGCGGCGCCGACGCGGCGGCAGCGGCGCCGCCCGCAGGCTGCGTCGCCACCGGCGGCGGCCGGAAGGCGGGCTCGGTGGGCTCCGATCCGGGTACGGACGGCTCTCCGGTCGGGGGCGGGGTCGGGCCGCCGCCGCCGCCGCCACCACCACCGCCGGTGTCCGCGGCCAGGACCTTCAGGGTCAGGATCCGGGGCGCAGAGGGGGCCGCGTCCTGCTGCGTGATCGTCACCGTCAGCGCGAGCTCGCCCGACCACCCGGCCAGCGGCTGGTAGCGCAGCGTCGCGAGCGCGGCGTTGACCGCGTCGATCGGCCCGGCGAGGGTCAGACGCATGCCGTCCCGGCCGCCGTCGCCCGAGACGCCGAGCACGACCCCGCCCGACGAGGTGACCGAGAGCCGCCCGACGCCGACCGACAGCTCGACCGTCACCGGCGCGAGGCTGCCGTCGACGTCGGCCGCGACGATCGCCGCGCCCCGCGCGGCCGACAGCAGCAGCGTCTCGCCCGCCGCCACCGTCTGCAGCGCGGGCACGGCGATCACCGGCGTGTCGTCGACGGGCAGCACCTCGATCGTCGTGCGGCCCTGCACGAAACCGCCCGCGCCGTCGTCCACCAGCAGGTCGAGCTGCACGGTGCCGGACCAGTCGGCGGACGGTGCGAAGCGCAGTCCGTCGAGCGCCGCCTGCAGCGCCGCCCGGGTGCCCTCGACGACGATCAGCGCGCTGCCGCTGCCGGCCCCCTCGCGCAGCGTCAGCCCCTGCGTCGAGGCCAGCGTCAGCGTGCCCGAGCTGACCGAGAGCCGCAGGCGCAGCCCGCCCTCGTTGTCGATGTCCGCGATCTCGATCCGTCCGCCGGAGGCCGCGTCCAGCACGATGCTGCCGTCCTCGAGCACCTCGGCGGACTCGGGCATCGACAGCGTCGGCGGATCGTTGACCGCCTCGAAGCCCACGCGCACCTGCACGCTCGCGGTCTGCGGCCCGCCGAGGCCGGTGCCGCCCAGGTCGTCCACGTCGATCAGCAGGCGCACCAGCCCGAAGGCGTCCTCGGCCGCCACCAGCCTCAGCCCGTCGAGCGCGTCGTTCACGTCGGCCAGCGTGCCGCGGATCGTCAGCAGGGTGTTGTCGACGCCCGAGCCTTCGATGAACGTCAGGCCATCGATGCCGGACAGCGTCAGCAGCGCATCGCCGTCGACCGACAGGCGCACCTCGACCAGCGCCGACGCATCGGCATCGTCGGCGATGACGATCCGCGTGCCGTCGGCGTCGGAGAACACCACCGTGCCGCCCTCCGTCCCGGCGACGATGCCGGTCGGGACGGTGAGGACCGGGGCGTCGTTGACCAGGTTGATCGTCACCGCCACCTGCACGACGGCGGTCCGCACGCCGCCGTCGGTCGCGCTGAGCGAGAACACGTCGGAGAGACGGGCGAGATCGGTGTGCGTGTAGGTGACGCGACCGAGGTTGATGTCGGCCTGGGTGAAGGTGTCGCCCACGCCGAGCAGCGTCCCGTTCAGGCGGAGCGCGCCGGCGAGTGGCGCCGACTCGAGGCGTACCTCGATGCCCGAGGCCACGGTATCCGGATCGCTCCAGCCGAGGCTGCCGGCGCCGACGGTGATCGTGCCGAGCTCGGTGGCCGACAGGCCGCTGTTGCGCACCAGGCTGGTCGGGTCGGCCACCGCCGTCACGTCCATGCGCATCGACCGGGCCGCCGACGTGCCGCCGGCGCCGTCGGTCATCACCACCTCGATGGTCCTCGGCGCGACCGAGGGCACGTCGCCCCGCACCTCGAAGACGACCGCGCGCAGCACCGCCTGCACCGCGGCGGCATTGGCGTTCGCGGTCAGGGTCAGGGTCAGCGGCGTCGCGCCGACGCCGCCGGTGTACGTGCCGACCAGCACGCCGCCGTAGCTCACGCCATTGCCCGAGACGCTGACCGCGCCGGGACCGGTGCCGACGTTCGCGATGGCCAGGCGGTCGTCGGCGGTGGCGTTCGCGGTGATCGACACCGTCAGCGTGCCGCCCGCGAAGGTGCTCGAGTCGACATCGGAGACGCTCGCCGAGGCGTCGAGCACCGTCGGCGCGGCCTGCTCGACGTAGGTGCCGGCGGCGGCGCCGAAGCCGACCTGGGGCGGATCGGCGACGGCGGCGACCTGGACCATCCGGCCGACCGGCACGCTGTCGAGCGCACCGTCGCTCACCGAGAAGACGATCGTGCGCATCCCCGGCGCGGGGGCCTGCGAGGTGTTCGCATAGGTGACGCTGCGCAGCGCCGCCTGGTACTGCGCCGCCGTCGCGTCGCCCGACAGCGTCAGCGTCCCGGTGGCTGCGTTCCAGGCACCGGTGATGCCCGACTGCGCGATGAACGCCAGCACGCCCTCGCCGGGGACGTGGTTCGTGGTGATGCGGACCGTCGCGCTCCGGATGGGCCCGGCGTCGACGTCGTTGACCACCAGGTTCGCGTCCACGACGACCGGTGCGCCGTCCTCGACGAAGGTCGGCGCGGCATCGCCCGAGCCGATCACCACCGGCGCGTCCGGCGCCGCCGTGATCGTGGTGCGCAGCTCGGCGACAGCGGCGGAGATCGGCGTATCCGCGCCGTTCACCGTGGCATCGACCAGGACCCGGTCCGCGCCCGCGGTGAAGCCGCCCGACCAGGTGTCGTCGAGCGCACGCACCGTCAGCGGATCGACCGGGCCGAAGGCGTCCGCCGCGGGCAGGAAGCGCAGCCGTGCGTTCGCCGCCAGCACCAGGCCCTCGCCGCCGGCCCAGGCCATGTCGACCGGATGCCAGCTTGCGCCGGCATCGGTCGAGTACTGCCAGGTGCCCTGCGCGGCGTTGCCGGGGTCGCCGACGATGGCGATGC
>JAIYAG010000020.1 GCA_027489195.1 Burkholderiales bacterium
ACCTCGCGCCACGTGCCCGGCGTGAAGTTCGCCGGCCTCATCCACCCCGGGCTGATCGGCTGCCTGCCCGACAAGGCGATGCTCGAGACCTGGAACAAGCGCGAGATCGACTTCATCGCCACCGAGCCCGATCGCGTGCCGCCGCTGGCCAACCCGCCGTTCGCCGGCACCGCGCACATGGGCAAGCTGTCCGGCGAGGCCGCCGCCATGGCCGCCGCCACCGGCGCGCGCACCGTGCCGCCGCGCGAGCACGGCGGCAACTGCGACATCAAGGACCTGTCGCGCGGCTCGAAGATCTACTTCCCCGTCTACGTCGACGGCGCCGGCCTCTCCGTCGGCGACCTGCACTTCAGCCAGGGCGACGGCGAGATCACCTTCTGCGGCGCCATCGAGATGGCCGGCTGGGTCCACATGAAGGTCGAGCTCATCAAGGGCGGCATGGCCAAGTACGGGATCAAGAACCCCATCTTCAAGCCCAGCCCCATCACGCCGAACTACAACGACTACCTGATCTTCGAAGGCATCTCGGTCGACGAGCACGGCAAGCAGCATTACCTCGACGTGCACGTCGCCTACAAGCAGGCCTGCCTGAACGCGATCAACTACCTGACCAAGTTCGGCTACACCCCGGCCCAGGCCTACTCGATCCTCGGCACCGCGCCCGTCCAGGGCCACATCAGCGGCGTCGTCGACATCCCGAACGCCTGCGCCACGCTGTGGCTGCCGACGCAGATCTTCGACTTCGACATCCGTCCGAACGCGAACGGCCCGACCAAGTTCCTGGACGGGTCGGTGGATATGCCGACCTCGCCGGATCTGGTCTGACGCTCGCGGACCCGGAGGCTCAGGCGATGCCGTTCTACGACTACGAGTGCACCGAGCACGGCGGCTTCGCCGCGCTGCGGCCGATGGCCGAGCGCAACGCCGACCAGCCGTGCCCGCGCTGCGCCGTGCCAGCCGGGCGCGTGATGTCCGAGCCGCCGATGCGGGGGTTGCTGACGACGCTGGAGCGCGAGGCGCATGCGGCGAACGAGCGGAGTGCCCATGAGCCGCGGAGTCTGGCGGCGTACAAGGCTTCGCGGCACGGGGCGGGCTGCGGGTGCTGCGTGCCCGGGGCGAAGAGCCGGGCGGTGACGCGGGCGGACGGGATGAAGTCGATGGTGGGGCGCAGGCCCTGGCAGATCAGTCACTAGGAATACGTGCGGGCCGGCCCGCCTGCCGTGGGGGCAGGGCGGTGCCGGGCGTGACGTTGGGGTTGGGCGGGCCTTTGGGCCCGCCCCTTTTTCTTGAGATGGGTGAGGTCGAGAGTTGATCTGCGGTCAGGCTTGATAAATCCAAAGCGGAGCGTCGCCTAAAGATCCGCCACAGATGTGAATAGAGACTGTCGAAGCAGACGCCGATCAGTGGGGCCTTCGAGGCGAGCCTACTCCAGCTTTGAACTGATCAAGCTTTCCGGGGGGACATCACTTAGTGGAGGCCACTGCCGCACTCGGGATCCGTGTCTGGCATTCGGCCACGCACATGTCCACGAGCACCAGCGCGAAGGTGCAGCAATCCCTACGAAGGCCACGGCTCTCCCTCGACTGCACAAGCAAGCACTGCATTGACCGTCGATCGGCAGGTGCCGCGCTTGTCGCGGCGAACCGTTTGTGGGTCGCTTTCGTCGAGCTGCTGACTGAGCGGGCTTGTACCCGCGGCTCTTGCCATTCGATGAAACTCGCTTGACGGTTCGCCTGGGCGACCCTTATAACCTGCGGTCTCATGGAGCGGGCGGCCCGACGCGCGAGTTGCGGCCGCGCCGCTACGTCGTCCCCGGCCCCTCTAGCGAGGCTTTGAATCAGACATGCCGATTCGCGAGATCTACTTCGCGTCGAAGGCAGCGGGGGATATCCACCTGCTGCGCCACGAGCGGTCGCGGGACTTGCGAGTGGATTCGCTGCGCTTCGTCTGGACGGGCGTCTACGGCACCGAACTCCGTCACTTCGCCAATGTCTACCTCGACTTCCATATGGACGTCGAGGTCGAGTTCAGGCCCACATTCCGCGCTGCCCTGGTGGGCGACGAGTGGACGGGCTTCGGCATCAAGGTCAACCGGTTCAGCGGGGAGGTTTCGTTCGACGCCGGCGCCGCACCCATCCCTTCACCGGACAACTTCATCATCGAGGCGGTCATCACGCGGAACGAGGATGGCCTGGCGCCGAACCTGATCCCGCCGGCGCTGATCCGCGTGCATGTGCATACGGCGGCGACGTTGATGTGGCTCACGCCGGCGTCGATGACCGTGCGACGGCTGAGCGCGGTTGGTGACGACCGCACCCGCAACCGCTTCACCGTCCGCGTCCAGTTCAGCGACGGCATCATCGGTGACCTGACGGTGCGCCATGGTGTCACCTGGGGCCCTGCGGCCAACGTCGACACCGGCGGCGACCCCGATGAAGAGGGCTTGCTGCGAATCCCCGCCGGCGTGGCTGCCGGCGCGACCGTCCCCATCACCGCCACCTGGAGCAGCATTGCGGGACGGCTCACTGCCACGGCCGACATGATCGTGGCACAACCCTGGTCCACCGACCCGGCCATGCCGAAAGCCGACCTGGTTGATGGCAGCCCCGACGCCTGGCAGGGAACCATCAAGCCGGAGGTGGTGCCGAATGTGCTCTTCTTCGGCGATGGCTTGTCGGGCGACCCCGCGGATGGGGCGGCGTTCCAGTCGATCACCAACAAGATCGTCCACGACCTGAAGACCGATCCGCTGACCCGGCCGTTCGACGTTCTCGCCACCTCGATGAACTACTGGCGCGTGGCAGTGCCGTCGGCAAGCCGCGGGATTTCGGTGCGGTGTGAGGTGTTCACACAAACCGTCGGCGGTACGCTCGTGGCACGCCCCGTACCCCCGGCGCTCGTACCGCCGGTTGCAGGCGCCTGGCAGGTCGAGAACCTGATCTATGCCGTGGGCCTGCCGATGCCCAGAGACGTAGCGCCAGCCGGCGAGTCCTGGGCGGCCGCAACCGCGCGACGTACGGCCCTTCGCGCGCGCTGGACGGCGATCGCCCGCACCGCACCGACGGCGGCGACGGTTTCTGACGCGCTGATCGAGCAATGGGCGCTGATCGGCACTCGCACCTTCGTTGATGAGATCGATGCTTTTCCCGCGATGGGCTTGGGCAGTCGGCCGGCAGCCAGCGAATCGTCCAGCACACCGTCTCTCGACCTGCATGAAGACCGCGGCGGCATGGACGGGTTGGACAGCTTCTACGCCGCGCTGCGGGCGAGCAATGGTGTCGCCCTGTCTGGTGCCGGAGCCAATGAGCTCGGCAATCTGTGGGCGCAAGACCGCGCCGATTGCCGCTTCGACAACCGTTCGCTGGTCGTCATTCTTTCGGCAACGAAGGGTGGGCGCGCGCAACAGACAGACCGGCACATCACTATCTCGCTCGAGAGCGGCAACATCGACATTCCCGTCAACTCCGCGGTGGTTGCTGGGCGGCGGACCGTTTCCATAGACGCCAGTGCGCCACTGCCCGTTACCGTTGATCGCGACGTGTGGCGGGTGACGGCGCACGAACTTGGCCACTCCCTTGGACTGGGCGACGAGTATGTGGACTTGCCCGGTATCTTCACCGCGCCTGAAGGTTCTCTCGACCGCGACGGCAACCTCACATCGGTAGCAGCGGTCTTGAACGGTGCACGGTTCAGCAGCGCGCGGGTCAAGTGGAACTGGCGCCGCGTCGTCAAGGCAGCGATGCTCGTCGAGCCCATCATGCCGCCGGCCGGGTCCGAGTTCGACATCAAGGTCGGCCCTGGCCATGCCTTCCAGTTCAGCCCCGGCGACAAGGTGCGCCTGCGTGAACGTATCCACAAGCAGGTGCTGCGACGCGATCCCTTCGAGTGCAGCAGCGCACTTGTCGTCGTGTCCATCAACGCTGCTGGGGACGTGCTGCGAGTGAGCGGGAGCCCAGACCCGGCGGAGCTGAGTCGATTCCGCGACGGCAGCGTCGTGTACATCCCTGCCCCGCTGCCAGGCGGGGCGGCCGGCGAGGCACGGCTGGTGGCGCCCAAGATCGCGAAGTACATCGATGACAACAACCGGCCGCTGACACCTTGGCCCAACGATCCGACGGCGCAGCTCGGGCTGGACGACCGAGGCCGCTGGCGCGGCACTGTCGCGCAGGTACCTGCCTACGACGGCTACGACGTCCTCTGGACACATCGCAACGACGCTCGTGTGGTGGGCCTCTACGCGGGCGGTTCGGGTCTTGGCGACGGGATCTTCCACCCGGCCGGCAGCTGCATGATGCGCAACACCAACGCCGACACCAGCGCTTTCTGTGCCGTGTGTCGATTCGTGATGGTCGACCTGATCGATCCCCGCGCGCATTGGTGGATCGACCGCGACTACGACAAGATCTATCCGAAGTAGGCGATGGCCGACGACGCTCGCCACACAGTCGAACTGCTTGCGCGTCACCTGATCAGCGCCGCGCGGCCCCTGGTCGAGGCCGGCCAATCGCTCGGCGACTTCAAGCGACTGATGGCGCGGCTTGGCTTTGGCGCCAATGATCTTCCGCCAGCGTATGCGGCGCTGGCCACGCGCGTCAGCAGCGCCGTCACGAACCTCGAGGCGATCCCGGCCTCACCCACGATCGACCAGGTCTTCGACCTGCTGAGCGATGCAAAGGCGGTGTTCGACGCCATCCAGAACCTCGCCACGAGCCCTCCACCGGCGGGTTCGGATGCGGCGGCCTATGCGGCCGAGATCGGCGAAAGGCTGTTCGAACTCCTGCTCACCGACTACCTCGCGACCGAGCAGACCGTGGCCTACAACGTGCTGGCCATGCTGCGCGTGATCGAGGTGCAGAACGTGCCCGCGACGGCCACCCGCCCGAGCCATGTGCGCACGGTCTTCCGGTGGGACGAACTGCCCAGGGTGCTGAGCGCGCCGGGCGACCTGCCGGCGAGGGTCTACGGCTGGGGCACGCCGGCCCTGAACGCCTCGTTGCTGCTCGAGCATGTGGCGGGCCTCTTCCTGGGCCTGGATTTTCCAGTTCGCATTCGGGAGACGTCCGAACCGATCGCGCGCGGTTACCTCGGCACGCCGGACGACCTGCTTGGTGCCCTGCCCAAGGCGGTCGAGCTGCCGTTCTTCCACACTCATCTGGCAGGCCAGCACCTTGAGGCCGCCATCGCCTTGCGCGCATTGCCGGCGCAGGGCGGCGCAATGCCGGGCATCGTGCTCGAGCCGCATCTGCCCTCGACGCTGCCGCTGACGCTGCAACTGCACCCGAAGGTGAAGTTGCGGCTTCGAGTCGGTACCAATGCTGCACAGCTGTTCGGGCTCGTGATCCGACCCGGCGAGGTCATGCTGCGCTACCCGCTTGCGCCCGGTACGCCACCGCCGAGCGCTGGTGTGGGCATCGGCTTCGACTTCACGCCCGCGACGCCGGCCATGCTGCTCGGTGACCCCAGAGCGTCCCGGCTGGAGCTGGCTGGCGCAGCACTGGACCTGGGCGCCGACTACGCCAATGGCCAATGGTCGGTGCTACTGGGCAGCGAGTTTCGGGGCCTGCGCGTGGTGATCGACACCGGCAGCGGCGACAGCTTCATTCAGAAGGTACTCGGTGTCGAGCAGGCGGTGGTCGGCATTCCGCTTGGCCTCGAATGGTCGCAGAGCAAGGGCATCCGCTTCAAGGGCAGTGCGTCGTTCGAGGTGACGATGCACCCGCACCTGTCGCTCGGGCCGGTGAAGGTCGACGAGATCACGCTCAAGCTCGCGTTGCCGGTCGGCGTGCCCAAGCCCAGCCTTCAGCTAGAGCTTGGCGCCGGCATCTCCGGCGATCTACCACCGCTGAAGTTCTTCGTGCGCGGCATCGGCTTGCGCGTGGATGCGGTGTTCGGGCGTGGCAACGCCGGGCCGATGGATCTGCAGCTGGGCTTCAAGCCGCCCAACGGCGTGGGTCTGTCGATCGACGGCGGCGGCTTCAAGGGAGGCGGCTTCCTGGTACTGGACGCCGCAAAGGGAGAGTACTCAGGCGGTCTGGAGCTCACGTTCCAGGGCATGATCTCGGTGCGAGCGGTCGGCATCCTCAGCACGCGGATGCCCGATGGCAGCAGTGGCTTCTCGCTGCTCATCATCATCGTGGCCGAGTTTCCGCCGATCCAGCTCGGCTGGGGCTTCACGCTGCTGGGCGTGGGTGGGCTGCTGGGACTGAACCGGACGATTCTCTTCGACGCTTTGCAGCTCGGCGTGCGCGACGGCTCCCTGAACAGCATCCTGTTTCCGCGCGACATCGCGGCCAACGCGCCGCGCATCATCAACGACCTGAAGCGTGTCTTCCCGCCGCTGGAGGGGCGCTTCCTGATCGGGCCCATGGGCAAGCTGGGTTGGGGCACGCCCACGCTCGTGAGCCTCGAGTTGGGCGTGCTGCTCGAGCTGCCGCGGCCGGCGTTCGCGATCGTCGGCGTGCTTCGGCTGGCGGTGCCGGCCGAAGAAATCGCCATCGTCTATCTTCAGGTCAACTTCGCCGGCAGCGTGGACTTCGAGAAGGGGCAGCTGCAGTTCGACGCTTCGCTCTACAACTCGCGCGTCCTGATCTTCCCGCTCACCGGCGACATGGCGGTGCGCCTGTACTGGAAGGACAAGCCCAGCTTCCTGCTCACGGTCGGCGGCTTCCACCCCAGCTTCACACCGCCGCCGATGAACATCGGTCAGCTTGCGCGCGTGGGCATCGTGCTGTTCCAGGGCAACCCCAACCTGCGCGCAGAGAGTTACTGGGCGATCACCTCCAACACGGTGCAATTCGGCGCACGTCTGGAGCTCTACGCCGGAGCAGACATCTTCAACGTCTATGGCTTCCTTGGCCTGGACGTGCTGATCCAGTTCAACCCCTTCTGCTTCATTGCCGAGTTGCAGGCGATGCTGGCGGTGCGCACCGGCTCGCATACCTTGTTCGCCGTCAAGCTCGAAGGGTCGCTCGAAGGCCCGACGCCGATGCACGCGCGCGGCTCGGCGTCGTTCGAGATCGGCTTCATCGTGGCCATCACGATCCGCGTCAAGTTCGACGTGTCGATCGGCGATTCGCGAGACACCACCCTGCCTCCCATCGACGTCTTGCCCGAACTGGTCAAGGCGCTGGCCAACCTCGGCAACTGGCGGCCACGGCTGCCGGCGGCTTCGAATCAGCACGTCAGCCTGCGCGTGCTTCCTGACCCTGCCAAGCAGCTGGTGTTGCATCCGTACGGTGCACTCGAGGTGTCGCAAAAGGTCGTGCCGCTGAACATCCCCGTCCAGCGCGTGGGTTCGCGGATACCGGGCGACGGCAGCACGTTCCGCATCGGTGATGTTCTTTTCGGGGGTGCGCCGGTGGCCCCGCCTTCGACGGCCGAGCAGTTCGCGCCGGCCCAGTTCTTCGCGATGAGCGATGCCGAGAAGCTCTCGCGTCCTTCGTTTGCGGACTACGACGCTGGCGTGCTGATTGGCGGTGACACCGCACCGCGCGCTGACTTCATGCGCACGCGCGATGTCGAATACGAGGTGCTCTACCTGCCCGAACGCCACCCGGTGCGACTGTTCTTCAAGCTCGCGCTGGGCCTCTTCAAGTCGATCGTCGGCGGCGCGGCGGTGGCGCGTTCGCTATTGTCCGCGGCCGCGCGGGCGCCGTCGGCCATGGCCGCGGCACAAGTTCGGATGGGACGTGATCAGTTCGCCGTGGTCAGCACCGACGACATGGGCCTGCATGCGCCGCATCTGGTTTTCGACAGTGCTACGGCAGCCGACCAGGCACTGTCGGAGCTCGCGATGGAGCAACCCGAGTTGCTGGACTCGATCCAGGTCGTGCCGCTGGCCACCGTGCAGGCCGCGGCGATCGCGAGGCGGGCATGACCAACGCGCGCTACACCTTCCTGCCCTGGCTGCGCCGCGGCATCGCGAACCAGATCCAGTCGGGGGCTGGGCCACTGGCCAGTCGGGCCAGTCTGGTGGTCGAGCTGAAGGCGATGTCCGAGCGCGGCGCGCTGCCATTGCAGCCGGTGGCCGTGAAGCTCGTGGGTCCAGGCGACATCGCCGGGCTCAACCCGCAGCAGATCGTGCGCACCGAGCCGCAGCCCACAGTCACCGACTTCGAGCCCAACTACCTCGCGGCGATCGAGCTGTACGATGAGGACTTTCCCTGGCGCTACTCGCCGCTGGCGCCTGACCCGGCGACACACCGCCTGGTGCCTTGGATCGCGCTGATCGCGCTGAAGGACGACGAGTTCACGCGCAGCACACAAGGCGGGCGCACATCCGGTGCGATCACGCTCACAAGCAAGGCCAAGCGGGCGGACATCTTCCCGGTCGTCGGCCAGGAACATGCATGGGCGCATGTGCATTTGAACGAGTCGCTGGGCGGCGGCACCACCCCCGACCTGGGCGTTCTGCGCCAGCGCCTCGAGGCCGACCCGGACGTCGGGTACGCGCGCATCCTCTGTCCGCGCAAGCTGGACCCCGACACCGCCTACACCGCCTTCCTCGTGCCGGTGTTCGAGGTCGGCCGCAAGGCCGGGCTTGGTGAGCCGGTCGCGGACACAGACGATGGCTTGGCGCGTTCATGGGTGGGACCGGCGAATGACTTTCCGATCTATCACGAGTGGCGCTTTCGCACCGGCGTTGACGGCGATTTCGAGGCCCTTGTTCGCGCGCTCGTGCCGCGGGACATGGATCCGCGGGTCGGCGTCCGCGAGCTTTCCATCGCTGCGCCCGGTTATGGCGTGCCAACAACCGCCAACCCGCCCGACGACCGCGTCGGCCTTGAGGGCGCATTGCTAGCTCCGACCACACTCCGCCGAGGCCTGAGTGCCGACAGCGACTTCGTGCCGCAGCTGCAGGCGGTGCTCAACGCCCCAGCGGATGCTCGCTTGGCGACGGGTGCCGGCGCGGTCGGTGCCGATGACCCGCTGGTCTCGCCGCCGATCCACGGCAGCTGGCTCGCGGCGGTCGAGCGCGTCAGCAGCAGCGGCAGCGGCTGGGTCGACACGCTGAACCTTGACCCACGTTACCGTGCCGCGGCCGGCCTGGGCGCGCGCGTGGTCCGCAGCAACCAGGAGCGCTACATGCGCCTGGCCTGGGAGCAGATTGGCGACGTGGTGCGCGTCAACCACACGATCCGGCGGGCGCAGCTGGCGAGCAAGGCGGCTGCCACGGCCCACGCCAAGACGCTGCTCGCGCTCCCCGAACTGAGCGCCACGGCGGTCGCCGCGCCGACCTTCGCGCGGGTCATGGGCAGCCCGGTCACCCTACGCGCGCTGGTGCGCGCCAGCCGGTTGCCGCGTGCTGCACTCAGCCCAGCACTGCGCAAGCACCTTCGCCCGCGCGGGCCGAATGCACGCCGGCTGTTGCCACCTGAGGCGCGGCAAGAAGGCCTGGGCCGAGTGATCGGGGGCCTGAACGACGGCTCGCTGTCGGCGGCGCCGCCCGCGCCGAGGCCCGGCGGCGCCACGCTGGAGGGCACCCGTACCGCTGCGCCGCAGCCCGACTGGCAGCCTTGGCTGCGCAAGCACTTGTGGTTCATCCTCGCCCTGATCGGGCTGCTGGCGTTGCTCCTGACCGCGCTCGCGCCAGTGCTGCTTGTGCTGCTCATGCTGGCGGTGCTCGCAGCGGCCTGGGTCTTGCAGAGCAAGGTGGGCCCGCCTGACCCTGGCCTGGCGATCGATGCACTGCTCTCGCCCGAAGGCTTGTCCCCGAATGCCGTGGCGGCACGTCCCGCGCAGCCAGGTTTCGTGTACGCGGGCAGCGAGACCGAGGGCACGCTGCCGCCATCGGTCGTGCCGATCGGTGGTCCGCCGCCAGCCACGCCTGGCGACAGCAAAGCGGCGAACGACCTGCGCCGCGCGCTGACAGACTTCCACAGCGAGCTGGCCGTTCGTGTCGTGCCCCCGCCGCCTAAACCGGCCCTCGACCTGCGCCTAGTGCACCGCAAGGCGATGGCCGCGCTCGAACCGCACCACGCCTTTGCGCAGCGCTTCGCGCCGCTGATGCAGGTGGGCGGTGTCGACGTGCTGAGCTTCGCGCGCATGCGCTACCTGCGGCCGCTGCGCCCCGGCAGTGCCATCCCCGAGGTGATGAATCACCCCGACATCAAGGACGCGATGTTCCAGCCGCTGGCTGACATCTCCGACGAGTATTTCGTTCCCAACCTGAGGCTCATTCCGAACAACACGATTTCGCTGATGCAGACCAACCAGGCCTTCATCGAGTCGTACATGGTCGGACTGAACCACGAGTTCGCACGCGAGTTGCTATGGCGCGAGTACCCGACCGATCAGCGTGGCAGCGTGTTCCGTCAGTTCTGGGATGTGTCGAACTACGTCGATCGCGAGAGCCGCGATGCCAAGACGCTCTCCGAGCATCTGAAGGACATCCCCAAGATCCACGGCTGGGGCGCGAGGACGGCGCTGGGCAGCCACAACCAGCGTGACGCGCAAGGTGACGCGACTCAGGTTGTACTGGTCATCCGCGGTGACTTGCTCAAGCGCTATCCCAATGCCTTCATCTACGCTCAGCGCGCCACCTGGGGCAGCGGCGCACGCGCCAACCGCCTCGTGCTCAGCGACGAGAGCGGCGAGCTCTACGTCAACGACCCCAAGGATCCGCGGCTGCGCTTCCCGCTGTACCGCGCTCGCGTTGCCCCGGACATCCATTTCATCGGCTTCGATCTCACGCTGACCGAAGTCAAGGGTGACCCGCGCCTGACCGAGACTGCGCAGGCACGCACCGTTGTCGGCAACGACACCGGCTGGTTCTTCGTGTTGCAGGAGGTGGTCGGCGAACCGCGTTTCGGCCTGGACATTGCCGCGCCCACCGAGCCCGCGGCCTCGCGCTGGGACAATCTGTCATGGGCCCAGGTGGATCTCGCGGGTGGCCGCTGCGTTGATCTTTCGAAGTCCTTCGTGTCGGCGGTGCCGGGTGCCGGCAGCGGCATCACGTGGGGCGCCAATGCCGCCGACATGGCCAGCATCCTCTACCAGAAGCCCGTGATGGTGGGCGTGCATGGCCGCGACATGCTCAAGCAACTGAACCCGGTGACGTGATGCCAGCAGACCCGAGCATAGCCGCGTCGATTGCCCGCTTGCGCCGCCAGCGCGACGCGAATCTGGCTGCCGCGATCGCAGCCGAAGAACGCCAGCGCGAACTGGCGCAGGCGGTGGCTCGCGCCGAGCGCGACGGCGACGTGCAGCAAACGCTCGAGCGACTGCGTGAGGACCTGTCGCGTACCGGCGAGGATGCCAAGGCCGCTCGGGCCGCGTATGCCACGCTGCGGCAGCGCGTCGACGAGGGTCTGGGCGTCTGGCTGCAGCAAGACCCGAGCGAGCTCGTCAAGACCCTGCCGGACAGTGCCCCGATCGTGCTGCTGCCAGTACGCCTCGAGACCCGCTTCGTGCGTGAGCGCGAAAGGGTTGAACTGCGGGTGCGAATCTTCCCTGACGACATCGCCGTCGCCAGCGCCCCCGATGCGCCGGGCGCGGCCGAGCGGCAGGCCGGCGAGCTCTACTGGCAAGCGCGTTGTGCAGCAGCCATGCCCGGTGCCGGGCCGAGTGAACGCAAGGCCTACGAAGGTGCGTGGAACGCCCTGGCGCTGCGCCACGGCGAATATCGCGCGGGTTACATCGTGCAGGCCACTCAGCCCAGCAACTGGGACCCGACCTCAGGAGGCGCCAATCCAGGGCCTGGTGGCCTGGCGTTCCCGCCCGTGCCGCCAGCGCCCACGCCGCCCGTGGCGCGCGCCGAAGCGCTGCCGGACCGCTTCGCGGTGGTGCTGATCGCCGACGGCAAGACCGTGCGCACCGAGTTCGGCCGACCGGTGCCGGACGACCTGGCATTGGGCCCCGATGCCACCCAGGCCGACACCTGGCTGCAGCGCGACCCCGTCAGCGGCCGACTGGTGGCTGCCGATGCCTTGAAGTGGTTGACCGACTTCGACGCCGCCGAGCAAGTCGGCATGGCGCTTCGCATCCCGCTGGCTGCACCCTTTGACAGCCAAGGGTTTGATCGCATGCTGGTCCTTGGCGTGCGCAGCGCCGTGGCGGCCGGCGATGGCGCCCAGGCATTGGAAGCGTTGTTGGCCAAGCACCGCTTCGGCGTCGGCTGCGCGATCGTCCGCAACGGCACGCCGACCAACAACACCGACAGTGCCAGGAGCGGCTGGCAGCCAGCCTCCGGTGAGGGGCAGCAGTTGTTCGCGATCGAGGACGCACCCCCGGACATCGCGCCCAGCCCGGGGGTTCTCGGCCTCAGCGACGGTTGGCGACTGCAGCAGCTGCTGGGTCTCAGCGAGGCGTTCGTGCGCCGTCTGCCGAATGCCCACGCCACCGACATTGCCGAAGCCCTGGCGATGAACCGTGCCGCGACGCCGGGTACGCTGGATGACTTCGTGCGCGAGTTCCTCGAAGGCTTGGTGACGCAGCCGACAGCGGCTGCGCTGCATCGATTCTTCGTTGACCGCGTATCGGGCCGCGGCCTCTACCCGTCGCTGCGTGTCGGGCGCCAGCCCTATGGGGTGGTGGTCACGAGCGCCTGGTCGCGCTGGCAGCCCGAGCGGCGCGACGAACGGTTTGCGCTCTTCAGCGGGGACATCGAAGCCGGTCTGCAGGCCTTGATCCGTGCACACCGCCAGCGTTGGGAGGCTCTGGCCAAGAACGCCGTGCATGCGGCGCAGCCTAGCGACAAGCCCTTCGAGCGGTTGATGCGAATCATCGGCCAGCTCGCAAGTTCGACCGATTTCGCTTCGCGCAAGGCGGTGTCGGACGCCTATGTCGAGCAGCGCTTGCGCTTCGGCGGCGCCTCCATGGCGGCGATCAGCAGTTGGTTCGGCCAACTCACGAGCAAGCGCTCGGCCAGTCTCGCGGCGGTGAACTTCCCGCCCACGAACGGCCCGAAGCCGCCACTGCTGGCATCGATCGCTTTCCTCGGCCACACCGACCCCTGGCTCGCGCCGGTCGTCGATCGTGACCCAAAGGTTGCGTTGTCGGAGCGCGACCCTATCGCACCCTTCGACGGCGCGCACAACTACCTGCATTGGCTGGCTACCGCTACCCGCGCCGACTTGCAGGCCGAGCGGTTCACCGGCGCCGACGGCGCTGGCGTGGCACGGCCCGCCGCTTTGCTCTACGCCTTGCTGCGCCATGCGCTGCTCGCCGCGCTTGAGCAGGACGTCCTCGGCCTGGCGCGAGAAAAGGGCATGGCCTTCTTCGACGTTATCGACCGCGACCCTCTGATCGCCAACATCGCCGACGCGCAGCATGTGCTGCGGCGCGATTACCTGGAGGTCGATGCCGCCCGGCTCGGGCTGTCGACGAAACGGCAAGCCCTGGCCGACTTCGTGCTCGAAGATGCGCGCATCCGGCCGGTCGCCGAGCGTGGCGATGCCGTCCGCGTGGCCGAAGCGCGAGAGGCCCTGCAAGCGCTTGCCGGGCTGCCGACCGCCCGGCTCGAGAGGCTGCTGGCAGAGCACATCGACCTGTGCTCCTACCGGCTCGATGCCTGGATCACGGCCTTGTACAGCGCGCGGCTCGAGCGGCTCAATGGCTTCGTCGGATCGAAGGAGCAAGGGCCGCAGCGTCATCTCGGTGCCTACGGCTGGGTGGAGAACCTGCGCCCAGCGGCGGCGCAGACACGCCGGCCCCTGACGGCCGGCGACGTGCCAGAGGCCCTGCGAGCTGCCGCCAGCACGACGGTCTACGAAGACGCGGGCAACGGCGGCTTCGTGCATGCGCCATCGCTGGCCCAGGCGGCGACTGCGGCAGTGCTGCGCAACGCCTATCTGTCGCATGCCACGCCGGGCGCGCCAACGACCTTTGCCGTCAACCTGTCCTCCGAACGCATGCGCCGCGCGGTCGAGGTCACCGAGGGGGTTCGCAACGGCCAGTCGCTTGCTGCGCTTCTGGGATATCAGCTCGAACGTGGCCTGCATGAGCGCTACCCCGGCGTCGAGCTCGACGCGGTGATCTACACGTTGCGCGATCGTTTCCCGTTCGTCTCCGGGCAGCTCGCCGCGGCCCCGACGGGAACGTCGGTCGAGACTGTCGAGGCCCGCAACGTCGTCCATGGGCTCGACCTTGTGGAAGCTACCGCGGGCCGAACCTACCCCTGGGGCTTGGGCGGATTGCCCGCTGGCGGCAGCACCGCGGCGAACGCGCTGGCAGCCGAGGTCGAGCGCCTTCGTGACAGCTTGGATGCGGTGTCGGACCTGCTGCTCAGCGAGAGCGTGCATCAGGCGGTACAGGGCAACATGGCGCGCACGAAGGCTTCGCTGCAGGCATTGACCGACCCCGAGGCGCCGCCGGAGCCTGAGGTGCTGCGTACGCCGCGCAGCGGGCGGGTGATGGCCTTCCGCGTCACCCTGGCGCTGGACCCTACGGCTGTAGCGGGTTGGCCCGGAAGCACGCCACGGGGTGAAGGCAACGCGCCGCTCAACCATTGGCTGGCGCAGCACCTGCCGCCACCGACCCAGATCGTCTGGGCTGTTCGCAACGGCAACGCAGCGGCCGCCGCGGTATCGGTCGACGCGGTCGGGCTGCAGCCGATCGATCTCGTGCTGATGTGCGGCGAGCGGCTGGGCGACCGCTCGAGCGTGCTGGAACGCTATCTGATCCAACGCTTCCGATTCGACAACGCGGTGGCCGACGAGGTCCAGACGGTGGTGCTGCCCGAAACGGCGCCGGCCGCCCCCGCGCTGTCGCTCGCCTTCGACTTCGCCGCGGCGGCGGCGGGGCAGACCTCGCTGGCATCGCTGCAACCGCTGCTGGTGCGCCTGCGTCGCATCATCACCCGCGCGCGGCCGATGCACGCGCTCGATGCCTGGCTGTCTACCGACACCGACCGTCTGGACCGTGCCGACCCGACGGGCTCCGGCGACGGCCCTCCGGCGCTGGTGGACTTCACCGAGCTGCGCACCCGGTTGAGCACTGCACATGCCGCGTTGACGGCCGTGGCTGGCGCGCTGCGCACGGCGCTCGATCAGCTGGCGCCGCTGCGGACCGCGCTCGACGCCGACGCGACGACGCTCGCCGACCCGCTATGGCCCACCCGATTGCAGGCCTTGCGCCAAGTGCTGTTCGGCGTCTTGCCCTACGGTATCGACGAAGCGCTGCCTGCCGATGGGCTCACGCTGTCGAAAACGCTGATCGATGGCCTCGTCGAACAGGGCAAGGCGATCGCCAAGCTGCTGGCCGAGCGCCTCGCCAGGTCGATCGAGCTGCGCAGCACGGCCTTCGACCCGCTGCCGGCCGACGAGCCCGCGCGAACGCTGGAGCTCGCGCGTCGACGCGACATGGAGCGCCAGAAGCTCATCGATGCGGGTAGCGTCTTGTTCGGTCCGAACTACGTCGTCGTCCCGCTCTACCGGTTGCACGCCTTGCAGGCGGCCGAGCTCTCCCAGGCCTCGGCGACGCCGGTGGTCGGCGATGCGTTCACGCTGGAAGCCTGGCTGCACTCGGTCGCACGGGTCCGGCCACGTGTCGCCGACGCGGTGTGGGCAATGGCTGCCGCCGGCTGGCACCAACGGCCGCTGGCAGATCCGCAGGCCGTGCAACTGCCGCACCGGCCCGGCGCGCCATGGATCGGCGGTACGGTCGGCACGGCGCTGCCCCGTGGGGAATACCTGTCGCTCGTCGCTCTCGACGGCCTGGCGCCGACTGCCGGGTTGCAAGCCGGTCTGGTGCTCGACGACTGGACCGAGACCTTGCCCGAAGCGACCGAGACCACCGGCGTTTCGTTCCACTTCGATCGACCCAACGCCGTGGCGCCGCAGGCCTTGCTGGTGGTCGTGCCCCCCGTGCAGCGCGGGCACTGGGAATGGGACGATCTGGTTGGAGGTGTCAACGAAGCGCTCGACCTGGCCAAGCTGCGCGCAGTGGAGCCCGACGCGCTGCGGCAGGACCACTTCCAGGTGTTGCCGGCGATCCTGTCGGAGTTCACGGCCTCGCGCCTGGCGTCAGTGCACTGGGCCAAGCGCGCTGTGTTCGGAACCAAGGGGGCGTGAACATGACCACAGCGTTCAACGCGCGTCTTGCCGGTGTCTACAGCGCGTCGCTGGCGCCGCGCGATCCGGTACCCATCGTGCGCGGCTGGAACCGCCTCGAGGGCCGGCCGCGCAGCGAGGACTTCGAACGCAGCCTGCGTGCCGAGGTGCGTGACCCGCTGTGGTTCCTCTCCCGGCAATGGCAGTACGGCGAGTTCGAGGGCGAGGACGCAGGCTCGCCCGTGGAGGTGGTGGCTGCGGTGAGTACCAGCGCGCTCGACGGCGTGCGCATCGGAGCATCGCCCAGTGCCTACGACCCGGCGACGCCATTGGAAGTGCGCATCGAACACGAGCGCGTGCCTTTCGACCTCGTACTGCACATGCAGGTATCGCGCCTGTTCCAGCGGCTGCTTGGCGCCGATGCCTTGCGCTTTCGGGACTACGTTGGGAACTGGCCTTTGAGCCCGGGCGATGTCGCGGGCGAACCCGTGCTCGATGGTCAGGCCCTGAGTCAGTTGGGGGCGGCCCATCTGGTCGACGCGCAGTCCCTGCTGGCAGCCTTGCGCGATGGCAGCCATGCGGCGGTGGCCAGCGTCTTTGCCGGTGTCACCGTTGCCGAGTTGGCGCGGCTCGAAGCCGCCGGCCAGCGCCTGCTGGAGTGGTTCGACACGGCCTACGCCCAGCCGACGGCCACCGGTGCCGAGGCCTGGCGGCCCGAGCGCCTGGCCTACGCCTTCGAATGCGCGACGCCCGAAGTGGGGCTAACGGCCCCGAGCTATCGCGGCGGTACGCTCGACTGGAACGACTTCGACCTCGCGCCGCGAGAGGGTGCTGCGCTGCCCCCGTCCCAGCTGCTGTCCTTCATGCCTGCGGCGCTGTCGTTCGCCGGCATGCCCAATCCGCGCTACTGGGAGATGGAGAGCGCGCGCACCGAGTTTGGCCACATCGACGCCTACACCAACGACCTGGCCAAGTTGCTGCTGACGGAGTTCATGCTGCTGTACAGCAACGATTGGTGTCTCGTGCCGCTGGAACTGCCGGTGGGCAGCTTCACGCGCGTCCAGGGCCTGTTGGTCACGGATGTTTTCGGTCAGCAACAGCTGGTTCGCCCGGCCGACCGCGGGACTGGCACCGACTGGCAGCGCTGGTCGATGTTCCGACTGAGCGGCGACGAATCGCCAGCACCCGGGCTGCTGCTGGCGCCGGCGCTGACCATCACACTCGATGCACCACCCATCGAACAAGTGCACTTCCTTCGTGACGAGATGGCCAACATGGCCTGGGCCGTGGAGCACCGGGTGGCGTCCATGATGGGCGAGCCCTTCGACCCGGCGGTGCACAGCAGCGCCCCACCTGCGCCACGGGCAGCGCCCATCGCCCACTACGTGCTGGGCACCACGGTGCCGGAGAACTGGCGGCCGTTCATCCCTGTGCACACGCCCGGCAGTGTGCGCAGCATCAAGCTTCAGCGCGCCCGCCTACCGGGCAACGATCGGCCGATCCGGGGCAGCCTTCTGGCGGTGCCCGGCCCTTACTTCATTGAAGAAGAAGAGATCCCGCGTGCCGGTCGAATCGTCGAGCGCGCCTTCCAGCGCGCACGCTGGCTGGACGGCAGCACATTCCTGTGGATCGGCCGGCGATCGATCAGCGGACGCGGCGAGGGCTCAAGCGGCCTGGCCTTCGACCATCTGGTGGAGGGTTCGCGCCGCGGCGAAGACCAAAGCTAGATCCGGCAGCGAGGCCGGCCCGAGGTCGACCCGGCCGCGTTCGTGTTGGCAGCGCGCGGCATGTGTTGAAGGACACCCCGTTAATGACGGTGGGCCGTCTGCTTCCATGCGTAGACCGAAGCAAACGCGTCACTGTTGTGAGACCAAGTCTGTCACTCCGCTATTGATGACCAAGGCTCTCGCACCGAAGCAAGAGTGTCACCGCGCTCTTGACGGTCTGGGCAGTGCCGATGGAGCCGGCGAGTTCAGCCGCCGCAGCGTGCGCGCGTGATGGCGGGGCGCAGTTCCGGCGGTACCGCTCGCGCCGTCAGCCGGGCCC
>JAIYAG010000145.1 GCA_027489195.1 Burkholderiales bacterium
TCGCAGCCACTGATTGCAGCCACTGAGCCGCCCTCGCGGGCGCAGCGCCCGCCCTACTTGAGGGTGCGCTCCACCCACCAGTTCGGCTGAGCCGCGGCGAACGCGCCGGTCTCGGCCAGCCGGTTCGCGAGTTCGAGCGAGGGCAGCCCCGCCGCCGACTCGACCAGCCAGGCGCGCTCGCCCAGACGGCGGGTCGCGCGGGTCTCGTGGGCGGCCAGGAAGGCGCGTGCGGCCGGCTCGTCCAGCCCCTCGCGCAAGGTCACCACCACACCGCCCGGCAGCGCGCGCAGCCGCCCGCCCTCGTCGCGGAAGACCGGCGACTGCAGGCTCGGCGAGACATCCTTCAGCGCGCCGTCCGACGCGGGCCTGAGCGCGACCGACTTGCCCGACAGCGCGCCCGAGAAATCGGCGCGCCATCCGGATTCGAGCACCAGCGGACGGCGGGCGCCGCCGTCCTGCCAGGCGTGGGACGGGGCCACGCGCTTGCCGCTCGCGGCAGGCTTGGCAGAGGCGAAGGGGGCCGGGTCGGCGCCCTGCGCCACCGCGCTGCCCGCCAGCACCGTCCAGGCAATGACGCCCGCGAGCGTGCGCACCACGGTGCGCGGATCAGTTCGAGCGGCCATGGACCGTGATCCTCCAGCTGTTGAAGGTGCCGACGTCGCGGGGCGCCAGATCGCTCACCTCGAGACGCCACACGCCGTTGGCCGCGCCGTCCAGATGACGGACCGAGCCGAAGACGTGACCGGCCGCGTAGCTGCCGCAGCGCGAAGCCCCGCAGTCGCGCGGCTCGGCGAGCACGCTCGCGGCGCCGCCCGGGGCGATGAGCCGCACCTTCAGGTCGCCGGGGTAGGTATGGTCCGCGGTCAGCGAGACCTCGACGAACTCGACCTTGTTGATGCCGCAGCCGGTGACGTTGAGGTTGCTGCCGACCACCGTGCCGGCCCCGGCCACCGTCGAGTCGGGCAGCGCCGCGTTGACCGTCGCAGTCAGCGTGCAGGGGATCAGCGAGCTGCTGCCGCCGACCGAGGTCCAGGTCGACGCGGCACGCACCGCCTCGGCCGCATCGACGACGCCGTAGCCGTACTTGTGGCTGAAGGCGCGGGTCTGGTTGTCGGCGCGCCGGGTCGGCAGCGCACTCGCCTCCCAGCTCGCATCGAGCGGGTTCGTGCGGCGCGCCGTGCTCGCGAGCAGCAGGCGCACGTCGCGCCAGGTGAGGTTCGGATTCGCGGCGAGCATCAACGCGACCACGCCCGAGACCATCGGCGCGGACGCCGAGGTGCCGCTGAAGTCGGTGCGCGTGCCGCCGAGCAGCGAGGTGGTGACGACGTTCGGGGTGCCGGTCCCCGACGAGGGCGCGCAGACCGTGAGGTTCGCGCCGGGCTCCGAGTAGCTGGCCACCGTGCCGGCCTTGTCGACCGCGCAGACCGTGATCACCCCGAGCCCGTTCACGAAGCCGTCGTAGTTCGCGTTGTCGACCAGGCAGGGCGCGCCCGCCCGCGGGATGCAGCCGCCGTTGCCGGCGGAGAAGACGTAGACCGAGCCCTTGCCGCCGCGGCCGGTGTCGATGCCTCGCTGCAGCGCCGCGGTGAACAGCGCGTCGGGCGCGTGCAGCGAGCCGTCGTCCGGCGAGCCCCAGCTGTTGTGGTACACGCCGACCGCGGCCGCGTCGCGGTTGAGCGCGTCGGCGATGTCGACGTCGGTGCCGCTGGTCAGCGCGTCGTACGCGACCAGCGAGGCCCGGGGCGCCACGCCCGCGCCCGCCACCGCATTGCCGTCGCGGGCCGCCGCCAGACCGGCGACCGCGGTGCCGTGACCCTCGATCGGACCGTTCGCGTCGATGAGGGTGGAGCACGGCAGCGGCCAGACGCTGCCGAAGTTGCTGGGCCGGTAGCTGTAGCTCCCGCCCTCGACCAGGTTGGGCCGAAGGTCCGGATGGGTGACCTCGATCGCGTCGTCGATGACCGCGATGCGCGCGCCCGTGCCCTTGGTGATCGCCCAGGCGGCGGACACGCGCAGGTCCTCGCCGACCACGCCGCCGTTCTGTCCGGTGTTCGTCAGGGGCCACTGCTGCGCCAGCAGCGGATCGATTCCCGAGCGCACGGCGGGCGCGACGATCGAGTACTCGACGCAGCCGGGTCCGACGGAGACCTTGCCGTTGACCGGAGCGGGCGCGGGCGCCGGGGCCGGACCGGGTGCAGGCGCGGGTCCCGGAGCCGGCGAGGGCGACGGCGCCGGCGCCGGCGCGGGACTGCCGCCACCACCGCCGCAGCCTGCGAGGCCGGTGAGGGCCGCGGCGAGCAACAGGGCGGGCGCCAGGCGCAGGGAAGAGGTCGGGCTGAGCAGAGGTGCGCGCATGAAGGGTCGGGGTCGAAGGCAGTCGCCGCCCGGAGCGGGCACGGTGCTCGGCGTCGTCAGGTCAGAGTATCTGCCGGCGAGCGGACCTTACCGCCCGTGCCGGCGACGGACGGACAGGACGGCTGGCGTGCCGGCACGCCGGCCTACAGCCCGCCGCGTCCGGGCGGAAACGGAACGGTCCGGCGCGGGGCGGCGTCCGGACGTCCGTGGGAGAATCGGACCCTTCCCGCGCGACCGCCCCAGGCCCCCGAATGATCCGCTCGCCCGACACGTTCCGCCCGGCGCTCGACGTCGCGCTGCACGACGACGCCATCGTCCACCTGTTCGCGCGCGATGCGCTCGTGCAGCCGCTCGACGAGCCGCGCCCGATGCGCTGGCGCACGCTGCGGATGTTCGGCTTCGAAGCGGCGCGCGTGCAGCCGATCGGACGGCACGAGGGCGTCGATCACCTGGCGGTCGCGCTGCCCGACGACCACCCCGCCGACCGGATGCCCGACGGCTGGCGTGCGGCCGGGCTGCGCAACTGGTTCGGCATGCTCGACGACGCGACGCTGTCGATCGCGATGCGCGGCGTGCAGATGCTCGAGTGGGACCGCACCCACCGGTTCTGCGGCGCCTGCGGCACGCCGACCGAGCAGGCCGCGGGCGAGCGCGCCAAGCGCTGCCCGTCCTGCGGCCTGACCGTCTACCCGCGGATCTCGCCGGCGATGATGGTGCTGGTGACGCGCGGCGACGAGCTGCTGCTCGGGCGCGGCGTGAACTTCCCGCCCGGTCGCTACAGCGCGCTGGCCGGCTTCCTCGAGGCCGGCGAGACCATCGAGGAGTGCGTGGCCCGCGAGGTGATGGAGGAGACCAACGTCGAGGTGCGCGACCTGCGCTACTTCGGCAGCCAGA
>JAIYAG010000160.1 GCA_027489195.1 Burkholderiales bacterium
CCCGGATCGGCGCCGTCCTCGATCGGGGTCAGCTCGCAGGTGAAGTGCGCGCCGCTGTCGTCGATGCTCGAGATCCGGGCCCGCTGCGAGCCCTCGATCAGCACCTTCACGGTGCCGTCGGGCAGCTTGAGCATCTGGAGGATGTTCGAGACGCAGCCGATCTCGTAGATGTCGGAGGCGACCGGGTCGTCCTTCGACGCGTTCTTCTGCGCGACCAGCATGATGCTCTTGCCGACTTCCATCGCGGCCTCGAGGGCCTTGATGGACTTCGGGCGACCCACGAACAGCGGGATCACCATGTGCGGGAACACCACCACGTCCCGCAAGGGGAGCAGCGGCAACGACTGGGAGGCAGGAGTGGGATCGGACATTCGGAGTTTTCCTCTCGGGAGGCTGTGATCGGCATCTGCGGCCGATCCGCTTCGTTTCAAGCATACGCCCAATCAAAGGGGGCGCGCTTGCCGTCCACGGGACCGCAAGGGCCGATCAGGCGCCTCGTCCCGCACGACTCGATGCTGTGACGGAACGACGATCGGGGGAATCGGGGAAAGCCCGCAACCGCGGCGGCGGGACGGCCTGGGGGTGCCGACGGTCGGTCAGGCGATCGCGCGGTGCGGTGCCCGGTGCGACGCAGACCCGAGCGACGCCCCGCCCTGCAGGCCGGGGGGTCTTTTCGAAGCCGGACGGTCCGGCGAGCGCCGGCCGACGCCCTACTTCGAGCCCGACACCTTCGGCGCGTCGCCGTAGATGATCAGCGGCTTGCCCTCGGCCTCGATGGCGTTCTCCTCGACGACGACCTTCTGCACGTTCTGCATGCTGGGCAGCTCGTACATGATGTCGAGGAGCACGTGCTCGAGGATCGAGCGCAGCCCGCGGGCGCCGGTCTTGCGCTTGAGCGCCTTGCGGGCGATCGCCTGAAGTGCGGCCGGGCGGACTTCCAGTTCGGCGCCTTCCATCGAGAACAGCCGCTGGTACTGCTTGACCAGCGCGTTCTTGGGCTCGATCAGGATCTCGACGAGCGCGGCGTCGTTGAGCTCGTCCAGCGTGGCAACCACCGGCAGGCGGCCGACCAGCTCGGGGATGAGTCCGAACTTGATCAGATCCTCGGGCTCGGCCTCGCGCAGCACCGCGCCCACGGCCCGCTCGGCCTGAGTACGCACCTCGGCGCCGAAGCCGATGCCGCTCTTCTCGGAACGGCTGCGGATCACCTTCTCCAGACCGTCGAAGGCACCGCCGCAGATGAACAGGATGTTCGTCGTGTCGATCTGCACGAAGTCCTGGTTCGGATGCTTGCGTCCGCCCTGCGGCGGCACCGAGGCGACCGTGCCCTCGATGAGCTTGAGCAGCGCCTGCTGCACGCCCTCGCCCGACACGTCACGGGTGATGGACGGGTTGTCGGCCTTGCGGGAGATCTTGTCGATCTCGTCGATGTAGACGATGCCGCGCTGCGCCCGCTCGACGTCGTAATTGCAGTTCTGCAGCAGCTTCTGGATGATGTTCTCGACGTCCTCGCCGACGTAGCCCGCCTCGGTGAGCGTGGTGGCGTCGGCGATCACGAAGGGAACGTTCAGCAGCCGCGCGAGCGTCTGCGCCAGCAGCGTCTTGCCGCTGCCAGTCGGGCCGACCAGGAGGATGTTGCTCTTGGCGAGCTCGACATCGTCCTTCTTGCCCTTGTGGCGAAGGCGCTTGTAGTGGTTGTAGACCGCGACCGAGAGGATCGTCTTGGCGTTGTCCTGACCGATGACGTACTGGTCGAGGATCGCGGCGATCTCGTGCGGCGTCGGCAGCCCGGACTTGACCGCGGCCTGGGTGTCGGCCTGCGTCTCGTCACGGATGATGTCGTTGCAGAGCTCGATGCACTCGTCGCAGATGAAGACCGAGGGGCCGGCGATCAGCTTGCGAACCTCGTGCTGGCTCTTTCCGCAGAACGAGCAGTACAGCAGCTTCTCGCTCGAACCCTTCTTGTCTGACATGCTCTCTCCGACGGGAGACCGACCGGGCCGCGGCACGCGGCCCGTCTGTTGGGCGTCACGCGGCCGGGGTCGCCTCGGTACGGCTCGACAGCGTCCGATCGATCAGTCCATAGCTTACCGCATCTTCCGCGGACATGAAGTTGTCCCGGTCCGTGTCCTTGGCCAGACGCTCGACGGTCTGCCCGGTGGCCTCGGCCATCAGGCGGTTGAGCCGCTCGCGCAGGTACAGGATCTCCTTGGCCTGGATCTCGATGTCCGACGCCATGCCCTGCGCGCCGCCCGAGGGCTGGTGGATCATGATCCGCGAGTTCGGCAGCGCGTAGCGCTTGCCCTTCGTGCCGGCCGCCAGCAGGAACGCGCCCATGCTGGCCGCGATGCCCATGCACAGCGTGGACACGTCGGGCTTGACGAAGCGCATCGTGTCGAACATCGCCAGGCCCGCCGACACCGAGCCGCCGGGCGAGTTGATGTAGAGGCTGATGTCCTTGTCCGGATTCTCCGACTCGAGGAACAGCAGCTGGGCGACCACCAGGTTGGCGGTCTGGTCCATCACCGGCCCGACCAGGAAGATCACCCGCTCGCGCAGCAGCCGCGAGTAGATGTCGTAGGCGCGCTCGCCGCGGCCGCTCTGCTCGATCACGATCGGCACCATCCCCAGGCCACGCGGCTCCTGGGATTGGGCCAGATGCGCGTTGACCAGGTCCTCGACCAGGCTGTTTCGGGTCATCGTCTTTCTCGCTGAGTGAAGGCTGTGTCGGGAAGGAGGGATCAGCCGTTCTGGGCCATCAGCTCGTCGAAGCCCACCGGAGTGTCGGTGACCGTCGCATTGCCGAGCACCCAGTCGACCACGTTCTGCTCGACCACCAGCGCCTCGACCTCGGCCAGGCGCTCGCGATCGCTGAAGTACCAGCGGATGACCTCGCCCGGATTCTCGTAGGACTGGGCGAATTCCTCGATCTGCTTGCGCAGTTGGTCGGGCTTGGCCTGCAGGCCTTGCGACTTGACGATCTCGGCGACGATCAGACCCAGGCGCACGCGCTTGCCGGCGCTCTCGGCGAAGGCCTCGGCCGGGATCGGCATGTCCTTGATGTCCATGCCGCGCTGCTTGAAGTCGGCGCGCGCACGCTCGGCCAGCTGCTCGGACTCGGCCTGCACCAGCGACTTCGGCAGCTCGATCTCGGCGAGCTTGGGCAGCGCCTCCATCACCGAGGACTTGATCCGGCCGCGAAGGCGCTGGGCGACCTCGCGCTCGAGGTTGCGGCGCACGTCGTCGCGCAGCGTGGCCATGTTGCCGTCGGCGACGCCGAGCTGCTTGGCGAAGCCCTCGTCGAGCTCGGGCAGGCTCGGGGCCTCGACCTTCTTGACGGTCACCTCGAACTGGGCGGTCTTGCCGGCCAGCTCCTTGGCGTTGTAGTCGTCGGGGAAGGCGACCGGGAAGGTCGTCTTGCCGCCGGTCGCCGTGCCGCGCACGCCGTTCTCGAAGTCGGCCAGCATGCCGCCCTCGCCCAGCGTGAACGGGAAGTCGGTGGCGGTGCCGCCGGGGAAGGCGACACCGTCGAGCGTGCCGACGAAGTCGATGGTCACGCGGTCGCCATCGGCGGCCGGACGCTCGACCTCGGCGAAGGTGGTGCGCTGCTTGCGCAGGATCTCGATGGTCTTCTCGACCTCGGCGTCGCCGACCGCGCAGTTCGCGCGCTCGACGGCCAGCGACGACGCCGCGCCGAGCGCGACCTCGGGGTAGACCTCGAAGGTCGCGGTGAAGCCGGCGACGCCCTCGCCGGCGTCCTGGCGCGGCTCGATGCTCGGTTGGCCGGCGATCCGCAGGCCGTGCTCGGCCACCGCATCGGAGAACGCCTTGGAGACGGCATCGCCCAGCACCTCGGCCTGCACCTGGGCGCCGTAGGACTGCTCGATCATCTTCTTCGGCACCTTGCCCGGGCGGAAGCCGGGCATGCGCATCGTGCGGCCCATGTCGCGCAGCTTGCGCTCGACCTGCGAGCCGATCTCGGCCATCGAGACCGACAGGCTCAGGCGCCGCTCGAGCGCGCCGGTCGATTCCAGTTGAGTCGCCATGTTCTTGTGTCGTCCAGTGTCAGCGTATCGGGGTCGTGATCAGGGGGTCGTTCGGGGGGTGCGCGGCGGCGGGGTACAGGCCCGCTGAGAGGAAGCCCTGGTGCGGCCGGGGAGACTCGAACTCCCACACCCTTCGGCGCCAGGACCTAAACCTGGTGCGTCTACCGATTCCGCCACGGCCGCAGAGCGCTCAACCCCGGGGCCGCGCTCGCCCCGGGGCGGTATTGTAGACGAAGGTCCGATCCCGCCCGGGGCGACCCCGCGGGGCTATGCGGCGAGGCCGTCCGTCGGGCGCGCCGGGACGCCATCCCGGGGCGCCGGGTCGGTGACGGCGTCGGGGCGGACACGGTACCAGGCGACGTACAGCGCCGGCACGAACAGCACCGTCAGCAGGGTCGCGATGATCAGCCCGCCCATGATCGCGAAGGCCATCGGCCCCCACAGCACGTCCCGCGACAGCGGCACCATCGCGAAGATGGCGGCCGCCGCCGTGAGCAGGATCGGCCGGAACCGTCGCACCGACGACTCGCGGACCGCCTCCCATGCACCGTGACCCTCGTCGCGGTACTGACGGATCTGGTCGACCAGGATCACGGTGTTGCGCATGATCATGCCGCCGAGCGCGATGGTGCCCAGCATCGCGACGAACCCGAAGGGGCGCCCCGACAGGAGCAGCGCGGCCGCCACGCCGACGATGCCCAGCGGCGCGGTCAGCAGCACCATGAAGGTCAGCGAGAAGCGCTGCAGCTGGATCATCAGCA
>JAIYAG010000095.1 GCA_027489195.1 Burkholderiales bacterium
CCGCGGGCCTGATGGGCGTGCCGCGGACCGCGCTGATCCTGCGCCACCTGCTGCCGAACGTGATGCCCTCGCTGCTGGTGCAGGCCGGCATCCGGATCAGCACCGCGATCCTGCTGGAGTCGGGGCTGTCGTTCTTCGGCATCGGCGTGGTGCCGCCCACGCCCGACTGGGGGCTGATGATCGCCGAGGGCCGCGCCTTCATCACCATGGCGCCCTGGATCTCGGGTGTGCCCGGTGTCGCGCTCGCGGTGCTGCTGGTGGGGCTGACGCTGCTGGGCGACGGGCTGCGCGACGCGTTCTCGCCGCGCTCCGAGGGGCGCTGAGATGACGGCGCCCCTGCTGGAGATCGATCGGCTGTCGCTCAGGCGCGGCCGCAACACCGTGCTCGACGAGGTCTCGCTGTCGCTGGCGCGCGGCCGCTCGCTGGGGCTGCTCGGTGAGTCCGGGGCAGGCAAGTCCACGCTCGCGATGGCGATCATCGGGCTGCTGCGCGAGCCCGAGGTGGGCCTGTCCGGCAGCCTGCGCTTCGACGGCACCGAGCTCACCGAGCTCACCGAGTCGCGGTTCCAGACGCTGCGCGGCCGTCGCATCGGCTTGATCTTCCAGGATGCGATGGGCTCGCTCGATCCGTGCTTCACCGTCGGCAGCCAGATCTGCGAGCCGCTGCGCCGGCACCTGAAACTGGACAAGCGGGCCGCGCTCGAGCGCGCCGCCCAGCTCCTCGACAGCGTCGGCATTCCGGATGCGCGCGCGCGCCTGTCCGCCTATCCGCACCAGCTCTCCGGCGGCATGCAGCAGCGCGTGATGATCGCGATCGCGCTCGCCTGCGACCCGGAGCTGCTGATCGCCGACGAACCGACCAGCGCGCTCGACGTCACCATCCAGGCGCAGATCATGACGCTGGTGATGGACCGGGTGCGCGCGCTCGGCTCGAGCGCCGTCTTCGTGCTGCACGACCTCGCACTCGCCGCGCAGGTCTGCGACGAGGTGGCGGTGATGTACGGCGGCCAGATCGTCGAGACCGGGCCGTCGGCGCTGCTGCTCGAGACGCCGCTGCACCCGTACACGCAGGGGCTGCGCGCCTGCGTGGTCGAGCTCGACTCGCACGAGCTCGAGCCGCTCGCCGGCAACGTGCCCGATGCGGCCGACATGCCGCCGGGCTGCCGCTTCGCCACCCGCTGCCCGAAGGCCGGGCCGCGCTGCACCCAGGTGCGCCCGCCGCTCGTCGAGCTCGAGGGCCGGCGGGTCGCCTGCTGGGTCGCGCAGGGCGAGCCGGTCGGGGCCGCATCGTGAGCGGCGGCATCGCTGGCGGCACGAGCGGCCAGCCGCTGTTCTCGGTCCTCGACGTCGAGAAGGCGTACGAGGTCGGCCGCGCGCCGTCCGTGCGGCGCTTCGCGCGCGGCGAGCCGCGGCTGCTGCATGCGCTCGACGGCGTGCGGCTGGACGTCGGCGATGGCGACGCGGTCGCGCTGGTCGGCGAGAGCGGCTCGGGCAAGTCGACGCTGGTGCGGCTGATGCTCGGGCTCGAGGCCGCCACCGAAGGCCGTCTGCTGTATCGCGGCGCCGACCTCGGCACGCTGTCGGGCGAGGCGCGCCGTGTCTTCTCGCGCGAGGTCGCCTACATCTACCAGGATGCGCGCGGCTCGATGAATCCGCGGATGCGCGTCGGCGACGTGCTCGCCGAGCCGATGCGTCTGCACGGGCTGTGCACCGACGCCGAGGTGCCCGCGCGGGTCGGTGCGCTGCTCGAGCGTGTGGGCCTGTCGGCGACGATGCGTGACCGCTTCCCGAGCGAGCTGTCGGGCGGCCAGGTGCGGCGCGTCGCGGTGGCGCGCGCGCTCGCCTCGGAGCCGAAGATCGTGTTCGCCGACGAGTCGGTCGCGGGCCTCGACGTCTCGGTGCAGGCGCAGCTGCTGAACCTGCTGCGCAGCCTGCGCCGCGAGATGGGGCTGACCCTGGTCTTCATCACGCACGACCTCGGTGTCGCGAGCTACCTGTGCGACCGCATCGCGGTCATGTACCTGGGTCGCGTGGTCGAGGAGGGGCCGACCGGCGACGTGCTCACCCGCCCGCGCCATCCGTACACGCGCGCGCTGATGGACGCGTTCCCCAGCTTCGGCCGGCCGCTGGGGGCGCCCTTGCGCGGCGAGATCCCCAGCCCGATCGACCTGCCGCGCGGATGCCGTTTCGCGTCGCGCTGCCCGCAGGCCCGTGACGCCTGCCGGGAAACCGAACCGGTGCTGGTGGCCGACGGGCCGGGGCGTCGTGTAGCCTGCGCCTTCCCGCTTTCGTCCTGACAGCCCGACGTCCCGACGGCCCTGCCGTGCCGACGTCTTCCGGAGTACCTTCGATGACTTCCCCCTCGGCCAGCGGCCGCGGCGGCGCGATCACCGCGCCCCATCACCTGGCCACCGAGGCCGGTCTCGACGTCCTCGCCCGCGGCGGCAACGCCATCGAGGCCACCATCGCCGCCGGCGCCGTGCTCGCCGTCGTCTACCCGCACATGAACGCCATCGGCGGCGACGCGTTCTTCACCGTCGCCGAGGCGTCGGGCGCCTGCTTCGGCCTCGACGGTGCCGGGCCCTCGGCCGCGGTCTGCACGCCCGAGGCGTACCGTGCGCGCGGCTTCCAGGCCATCCCCAAGCGCGGCCCGTGGGCCGCGAACACCGTCGCCGGCATGGTGTCCGTGTGGGGCGCCGCCTACGAGCATTCGCGCTCGCGCTGGGGCGGCACGCTGTCGTGGGCCGAGCTGCTCGCGCCGGCCACGAAGCTCGCCGGCGACGGCTTCGCCGCGAACGCAGGGCAGGGCGCCGCGATGCGCGGCCACTGGGCGCAGCTCTCGCAGACCGAGGCGTTCGTGAAGAACTTCGCGCCCGGCGGCCGCATCCCCGAGAAGGGCGACACGCTGCGCCAGACCGCGCTCGCCGAGAGCCTCGCGCTGCTCGCGCACGAGGGTGCCAACGGCTTCTACCGCGGCGAGCTCGGCCGGCGCATCGCCGCCGGCCTGCAGCGCGAAGGCAGTCCGATCGACGCCGGCGACCTCGCCCGCTTCGAGTGCCGCCGCGTCGCGCAGCCCTCGGTGCGCTACCGTGCCGGCACGCTGCGCAACCTGCCGCCGCCCACCGTCGGCATCACCTCGCTCACGATTCTCGGCATCCTCGACCGCTTCGACCTCTCGGGCCTCGAGCCGATGTCCGCCGAGTTCGTGCACCTGCACGCCGAGGCCGCCAAGCTCGCGCACGCGCTGCGCGACCGGCACCTGGGCGACCCCGACTTCGTCGACGTGCCCGTGCAGCGCATGCTCGCGCCCGCCACGCTGGACGCGCTCGCCGCCCGCATCGACCGCACCCGTGCCGCCCCCTTCAACGACGGCCCGCTGCCCGGCGACACCGTGTGGTTCGGCGTCGCCGACGCCCAGGGCCGCTCGGTCAGCGCCATCCAGAGCCTGTGCTGGGAGTACGGCAGCGGCGTGATGGCCGGCGACACCGGCATCGTCTGGCACAACCGCGGTCACGGCTACACCTTCGAGCCCGGCCGCGCCAACACGCTGGCCCCCGGCAAGCGCCCGTCGCACACGCTGAACGCACCCACCTGGTTCGGCGACGACGGCTCGCGCATCGTGTTCGGCACCATGGGCGGCGAGGCCCAGCCGCAGATCTCCGCCGCCGTGCTCACGCGCGCGATGGACCTCGGCATGCCGCTGGCCGACGCGCTCGCCTCACCGCGCTGGGTGCTCGGCCGCGCCTGGGGCGACCAGTCGCCCACCACGCTCAAGCTCGAGCGCCGCTTCCCCGAGGCCACCGCCGCGGGCCTGCGCGCGCTCGGCCACGACGTCGAGTGGTTCGACGAGTGGTCCGACTACATGGGGCATGCGGGCGTGATCCGCATCGGCGTCGACGGCGCGATGGACGTGGGGAGCGATCCGCGCAGCGATGGGGCGGCGGGGGCGCTCTGAGGCGCGATCGCCGGCGTCACGACCCAAGCATGATCGGGCGTCGGCCCGGGGCTGCAGGCCGACCAAGCCAGCGCCCTCGAGTCACACGTGGCGCCAGTCGTCGCCAGGCATGATGCGCTTCATGAACGCATCGAACATCGGGACCGTGTAGGCGGTGTCACCGTGGTTCGGACTCCAGATCATTCCCTTGGCGATCAGCGAACTGCGGGTCGGCGCGAGTGACGTGACCTTGGCCGGGTAGCAGGTGGCGATGTCGCCCGAGCGATGCGGACCCGGACCGAGTTCGGCCATCGCGCGCAGGTAACGCTTTTCCTTCGGCGTCAGCCGATCGAAGCGCACGCGGAAGAAGCTTTCGTCGAGCGCCGCCACTGCGCTCCCCGAGGCGCGCTGGACCGCATCGATGCCGATCGGCGAGCGCGCCGCCTGCTCCCAGGTGTGGAACCCCCATTGCTGCAGGAAATACGCATAGCCTTGGGTGACCTCGACGAGCTGATGAAGCGCGGCCTCGTCGATGTCTACCCCTTCCTTCTGCAACGGCACTCGGATCGCCTGCTCGGCGGCGGGCCGCGGGAGCGGCCCGATCTCCGGGAAGTTGAACAGGCGCTCGGCGTAGGACTTGGCGTTGCCCATCCGACCGCGCAACTGCGGCAGGCCTGCGCCCACCAGCACGACCGGTAGCTGCTGCTGCTCGATGCGGTGCATGGCTGTGATCAGGACCGCCAATTGGTCCTCCGCGACGTATTGCAACTCGTCGATGAAGATCGCTTCGGCGGTGCCGGCTGCCTTCGCGGCCTGGCCGACCTGTTCGAAGAGCGCCTGCAGATCATGCTCGAGGTCGCCGTTGTCCGCGAGGCCGGGCTCGGCCTCGTAGTCCAGTCCGACCTCGAGATCCTGATACTTGATCTTCATCTTTCCCGCGAATCCTGCGAGTGCGCGCAGGCCGCGGATGGCGAACTCCTTCGCCGCTGCGATGTTGCTCAGCCTGAGCAGAGCTTGGCGCAGCTGAGGTGCGAGGATCGCGGGCAGAGATCGCCCCTCCGGGGCCTCGATCCGGATGGTATGGATCCCTGCCGCCTCTGCCTTGGTCCGGATGCGGTCGAGCAGAACGGTCTTTCCGACACCGCGCAGACCGACCAGCATGGCGCTCTTCGCATGGCGACCGATCCTGGCGCGCTGCAGCGCGACATGCATGTCTTCGAGAAGCGCGTCGCGGCCGGCGAGTTCGACAGGCGGCGAGCCGGCTCCCGGCACGAACGGATTTCGGATGGAGTCCATGGGCCTCTCGTTTATAGCGAGTTTCGCAATCTTATCCTCTGACTGTAAGAACGCAAAGCTCTGTATAAACACCATCGGCGCCACAAGACCCCGCCGGGCGCCTCAACCCAGCCGACGCACCGCCTCGATCGCGATGGCCCGGCCGTGCTCCTGCACGAAGTGCCCGCCGTCGGCCACCTGCATCGGCGCCGGACAGCCGCGGATGCCTGCCCGGAGACGCTCCATCAGCGCCGGCGTGAACACCGGGTCCTGCATCCCGATCGCCATCATCGAGCGGCCCGCCCAAGCCTCGGCCCAGAAGGCGGCCGCCTCGCGCGAGACGGCCGCGCCGTCGTCCTGCGGATGCTCCGGCACCAGGTCCGGGAACGCCCGGGTGGCCGCGCGGAAGTCCGGCCCCGGAAACGGCGCGTCGTAGGCCGCGCAGGCCGCGTCGTTCATCTGCGGATTGCCGCGCGAGAAGAGCCGCGAGATCGCGAAGTCGGGCTTGCCGCGGCACATCGCGCGCCACTGCAGGAAGCCCTCGGGCAGCGGTGTCTCGGCGGTGGCCAGGTAGGTGTTCATCACCAGCAGGCCGCGCCAGCGCGCCGGCGCCGCCATCGGCAGCGTCAGCCCGATCAGCCCGCCCCAGTCCTGCACCACCAGGTTCACGCGCTCCAGCGCCAGCCACTCGACGAACGCGAGCAGCACCCGGCGGTGCCGATCGAAGGTGTGCCACGCGACGTCGAGCGGCTTGTCGCTGCGGCCGAAGCCCGGCATGTCGGGCGCCACCACGCGATGCCCGGCCGCGAGGAACTCGGGGATCATCAGCCGGTACAGGTAGCTCCAGGCCGGGTTGCCGTGCAGGCACAGCCAGGTGACCGGCGCATCGCGCGGGCCTTCGTCCAGGTAGTGCAGCCGCAGACCGCCGAGCTCGGGCAGGGCGCTGGTGTAGCGCGGCGTCCAGGGACAGTCCGGCAGGTCGGCGAAGCGATCGTCGGGCGTGCGCAGGTGCGGGGTGTCGGTCATGGGGCGGCGTGCGGGTCGAGTCGGTGCGGCCCGAGCAGCAGCGCGCGCACGTCGCCGCGCTGGCGCAGGCTCTCGACCAGCAGGTAGATGCACAGGAAGGGCGTGCCCCCCACCGTCGCCAGCACCGCGAGCCCGAGGCCGCCTGCGCTGAAGCGGTGGCGCCAGGCGACCCACAGCGCCGACAGCAGCAGCAGACACAGGAAGTCCAGGTTGAACTGACCCGCCCAGCCCATCGCGGCCAGGTCGCCGATGAACACGGGCAGGAAGTCCGCCCCGTGGCGCGCGATGACGACGCCGGTGTACGCGACGACGGTGAGCAGCATCAGCGACAGGATCAGGCGGAGCGGCAGCATGGTCGGAGGCTCGGAGGGTGAGGAGGGTGATCGGGGCCGTCGGACACGATCGGTCCAGGCCGATCCGGACGGTAGCCGTGCGCGTGGCACGCTTCAATGACGTGCGGGGTCATGGGCCCGCCCCCGCCAGGTGGTCCCCGAACGCCCTGACCTTCGCCGACGGCTGGCGCACGCTCGGGCTGATCAGGTGCACCGGAATCGGGGGCGCGGGCCAGTCGGGCAGGAGCACCTGCAGGTCGCCGGTCGGCATCACGTCATCGAACAGCCAGGTCGGCGAGAAGCCGATCCCCATCCCCGAGAGCACGGCCGCGCGCACGACCTCGCTGCTGTTGGTCTGCAGGCGCCCTTGGGCGCGGACGGTCACCGTGGTCCCCGCAGCCACGGCGGCGCCGGGTCCGGCCGTGAAGGTCCAGGCGTTCTGGGTGGCCAGTTCGGTGTAGACGATGCAGTCCAGCCGCAACAGGTCCTCGGGCACGCGCGGCATCGCCATGCCTTCGGACAGGGTCCGCAGGTACTCGCGGCTGGCGATCAGCACGCGCTGCGTGGTGCCGATTCGGCGGGCCACCAGCGAACTGTCGGCCAGCTCCCCGATCCTCACGGCGACGTCGATCCCCTGCTCGACCAGATCGACGAATCCGTCGTCGAGCCGCAGGTCGATCTTCACCTCGGGGTGCGCCGCCAGGAAGGTCCTGACCCGGGGCAGCAGCTTGAGCCGACCGAAGCCGACCGATGCCGCCACCCTCAGCCAGCCGCTGAGCTGCCGGCCGCCGTCGCGCACGCTGCGCTCGGCCTCCGCCACCTCGTCCACCAGGCGGCGGGCCTGTTCGAAGTAGCGAGCGCCCGCTTCGGTCAGTGCGAGAGACCGGGTGTTGCGGCTCAGCAGCCGTGCCCCGAGTTCACGCTCGAGCGCCGCCACCTGCTTGCTCACCGCGCTCTGGGTGGTGCGCGCCTCCCGCGCGACGGTCGAGAAGCTGCCGCGCTCGACGACGCGCACGAAGGTCCGCATGGCCGTGAGTCGATCCAAGGTCCGCTCCAGAACATTCCTGAACGGAATGAATGATAGGCCGGATGTCCGTCTAGTCGGTCGATCGGTCATGAACCAAAGTTCACCCATCGGACGCGCCGCCGGCGCATCCGTCCCCGAACCCGCCCTTCACCGGAGCCTCGCCATGACCCTGAACCCGATCACCGTCCCCACCCGCGACCAGGTGTCGCCCGCCAACCAGGCCCTGTTCGACGGCCTGAAGAAAGGTCTGGGCATGGTGCCCAACCTCTACGCCACGATGGCGCATTCGGAGCGGGCGCTCGGCACCTACCTCGCGCTGCAGAACGCGGGCAGCAGCATCCAGGGCAAGGCGCGCGAGGTGGTCAACCTCGTGGTGAGCCAGGTCAACGGCTGCGAGTACTGCCTGGCCGCCCACACCGTCATCGGCGGCATGGTGGGCTTCACGGCCGATCAGATCATGGAGATCCGCCGCGGGCGCGCGTCCTTCGACGCGAGGCTCGACGCGCTGGCCCGGCTGGTCGAGCGCATCGCGAGCGAACGCGGCCACGCCGACCCGGCACGGCTGCAGGCGTTCTTCGACGCGGGCTGGACGACGGAGCACCTGGTCGACGCCATCGTCGTCATCGGCGACAAGACGGTCACCAACTACCTGCATGCGACCACCCGGGTGCCGGTGGACTTTCCGGCGGCGCCGGCCCTGGCCGCCTGAACCCGACGCCACCGGCCCGGTCGGCGCCGCCGGCCGGGGTCCCCCGACAGGCCCGCCCTCGGCCCGTGCCGCCCCACTCTCGAGTCCCGACATGACCCCCGCCAGCCCGCCGCTCGTCCTCGCACCGCTCGTCCCGCTCGCCGCCGAGCGGCCCGCTTCCCCCGCCGCGACGCGGTCCGCCCCGACGCCTGCCGAGCGGTCCACCCTCCTCGCCGGCGTGGCCGTGGGCCTGCTGGCCGCGAGCATCGGCGCGCTCTACACCGTCTTCGCCCGCTGGGGCATCGCCCACGGCCTGCAGTCCACCGACCTCACGGTGCTGCGCTTCGGCGTGGCCGGCATGCTGACGCTGCCGGTGCTGTGGCTCGCCTGGCGCCGTGACGCGGCGCAGTTCGGCACCCGCTGGCGTGTCTGGCTGCTGATCGCGCTGCTCGCCGGCACGCCGTTCGGGCTCCTGATGTTCGGCGCGCTGCAGTTCGCGCCGCCCAGCCACGCGGCGGTGTTTCCCTTCACCGCGATGAGCGTGATGGGGATGGTGCTCGGCGCCGTGGTGCTGGGCGAGCGGCTGAACCTGCGCAAGCTGACCGGCATCGGCGTGGTGCTGCTCGGGCTGGTGCTGGTCTCGGGCGTGGATGCCGCGAGCTTCACGGCCCGCGCCGCGCTGGGCGACGCGATGTTCGTCGCGGCGGGCACGCTGTGGGCGGGGTTCGGCATCGTGCTGCGTCGTCACCGGCTCGACCCGCTGCTGGCCACGGCGGTGATCTCGCTGTCGGCGCTGCTGACCTACGTGCCGGTGTACGCCGTCGCGGTCGGCGGCGAACGGCTGCTGTCGGTCGCTCCGCAGGTCCTCTGGACCGAGGTGCTGGTGCAGGGCGTGATCGCGGGTGCCGGCACCCTCTTCACCTACGCGAAGATGGTGTCGCTGCTCGGCCCGGCGCGGGCCGCGGTCTTCCCGGCGCTGGCGCCCGGGCTGGCGGCACTGATGGCCTGGCCGGTGCTCGGGCACGTACCCACGGTCGCCGAGGCGCTGGGGCTGATGGTCGTGATGGCGGGGCTGGTCGCGGCGGTGACGCAGCGCAGGGGGTGAGTCGGCCCGGGGGCGAGGGTCCGCGTACGGGCCCCCTGGCCGGGCCGTTCACATCCCGATGACCCCGCCGTCAAGCGCCAGTCACTCGAGACGCGGGCTCGTCCCGCTGCCCACGCGACTCCGCCAGCATCGCCTGCGCCTCGGCGGACAGTGCGGCCAGCACCCGGCCGAAGGTCGCGTAGTCCTCGTCGCTCAGGCAGCCGCGCAGCCGTTGCTGGCGCGCCTGCGAGCCGACGATGCCCCGGCGCAGCACCTCGACGCCCGCCGGGCTGACCGACAGCCGCTGCCGACGCCGGTCCGTCCGGTCGCTGTCCATCGCGATCAGTCCCTTCTCCACGAGCTCGTAGCTCGCGCGACTCACCTGGCTGTGGTCCAGCCGCGTGGCCGCCGCGACCTGTCCGGAGGTGGTCGGCCCGAGGCGGTTGAGCATCACCAGCACGCGCCACTGGCGGCTGGACAGGCCCAGGTCCTCGCCGACTGCGCCTTCGACCACGCGGGCCAGCAGCTGGGACAGCACCGACACCCGGAAGGTGATCAGCTCCTCGGGTTCATGCCGACGCAGCGCCGCTGCGCTCACCTGGACAGCCTTTTTACTTGTCATGGCAATGTTTGCTAAAGCACATAAAGTTCCGTATTCTCGGGCCGCACGACAGACCCCACCGCGGAGACATCCATGCATTCTGCGCCGCGTCGCACCCTGCTGACGGCCGCCCTGGCCCTGCCCTTCGCCGCACCGGCCCGCGCCCAGGCCTGGCCCGCCAAGCCGATCACCCTTGTCGTCACCCAGGGCACGGGTTCGGGCAGCGACGTGATGGCGCGCCTGCTGGCCGGCTACCTGGGGCCGCTGCTGGGGCAGTCGGTGGTCGTCGAGAACCGGGCCGGAGCGTCCGGGATCATCGGCCACCAGTCGGTGGCACGCGCGGCACCGGACGGCTACACGCTGCTGTTCACGTCGACCGCCGGCCTGTTCGTCGTGCCGGTGATGAATCCGAACGCCCGCTACGGCCTGGCCGACTACGTGCCGGTGGCGCCGGTCATGCGCGCGCCCTTCGCGGTGCTGGTCGCCAACACGCCCACCGCGCCCAAGACCCTCGCGGAGCTGCTGGCGGCGGTCCGCGCCGCGCCGCAGAGCTACGCGTCGGCCGGCGTCGGGACCATGACGCACCTGGGCAGCGAGCTGCTGCTGCGCAAGGCGGGCGTGCAGGCCACGCACGTCCCCTACAAGGGCAGCGGCGCCGCGATCACCGATCTGATCGGCGGTCAGGTGCTGTTCGCGACCGACTCGCTGACCGCCGCCATGCCGCACATCCGCAGTGGCAAGCTGCGCGCGCTCGCGACGACGGACCTGTCACGCGAGGGCTCGCTGCCCGAGGTGCCGACACTGGCCGAGGCCGGGGTCGCCGGCGTGCAGGTGGCGGCGATCGGCGGACTCTTCGCGCCGAAGGGCACGCCGGCGGAGGTCGTCGACAAGGTCGCCGCGGCCACCGCCCGAGTGCTGGCCAGCCCGGACGTGGCGCAGCGATTTGCCGCGGTGGAGACCGATCCGCTCAAGGTGACGATGCCCGCCTTCAACGAGCTGCTCCAGAAGGAGGCCGAGGTCTGGAGCCCGTTGGTGCGCCAGCTCGGTCTCAAGCAGGAATGAGCGCGACCCCGAGCCCGGCAGCGGCGCACCTGCCGACCGAGCCCCTGCGCCCCGATGCCACCGGCCCGCTGCAGGGCATCCGGGTGGTGGACCTGTCGCGCCTCGTGGCCGGCAACATGCTCACGCTGCAGCTCGGCGACTTCGGCGCCGACGTCATCAAGGTCGAGGCGGCGGGGTCCGGCGACACGCTGCGCGAATGGCGCGAGGTCCATGCAGACTTCCCCGAAGGCTTCGACGGCTGGTGGCGCACCTATGCGCGCAACAAGCGCAGCCTGGCGCTCGACCTGCGCGACGCCGAGGCGATGGGCTGGCTGCGCCGCCTGATCGACACCGCGCAGGTGCTGGTCGAGAGCTTCCGGCCCGGCACGCTCGAGGCGATGGGTCTGGGGCCCGAGGTCCTGCTGGAGCGCAATCCGCGTCTGGTGGTGGTGCGGCTGTCCGGCTGGGGGCAGAGCGGCCCGTACCGCGAACTGCCCGGGTTCGGCAGCCTCATCGAGGGCTTCAGCGGCTTCGCGCACAAGCACCGCAGCGCGAGCGGCGCGCCGCAGCTGCCGAACCTGGCGATGGCCGACATGATCACCGGCCTCACCGGCGCCTTCGCCACCCTGGCCGCGCTGCGCGAGGTCGAGGTGAATGGGGCCCGCGGTCAGGTGGTCGACCTGTCGCTGCTGGAACCGATGCTGGCGGTCATGGGCCCCGACGTGAGCACCTTCGCGGCCACCGGCACGGATGCCGAGCCCGGCCGCAAGATCGCGTCGCCGCGCGGCAGCTACCGCTGCAGCGACGGCCTGTGGGTGTCGATGAGCGGCTCGACCGACGTGATGGCGCGCCGCGTGTTCGAGGCCATCGGCCAGGCCGCGCTGTTCGACGACCCGCGCTTCGCCACCAATGCCGCGCGGCTCGAGCACGACGACGCGCTCGACGCGATGGTGGCGGGCTTCATCGCCGGCCTCACGCAGGACGCGTGCCTCGCGCTGTTCCGCCGCCACGGCGTGACCGTCGGCCCCATCTACGCGCCGCCGCAGCTCCTCGCCGACCCGCATATCGCGCAGCGCGGCGTGTACGTGCGCCTCGACGCCGGCGACGGCGCCGAGCCGACCGTGATGCATCAGGTCGTGCCGCGTCTGCTCGGCACGCCGGGCAGCATCCGGCGCACCGCGCCGTCACGCGGCGAGCACACGTTCGCGCTGCTGCAGGAGCTCGGAGCCACGCCCGCCGAGTGCGCCGAGCTGCAGCGCCGGGGGGGCATCGAATGCCCATGAAGTCGCTGCGCTCGCTCCTCTTCCTGCCGGCCATCGCGCCGAGGCTGCTGGCCCGGGCGGCCGAGCGCGGCGCCGACGCGCTGGTGGTGGATCTGGAGGACTCCGTCCCCCCGGACCGCAAGGCCGAGGCCCGTCCGATGGCGCGCGCCGCCGTCCGGTCCCTCGCCGAGGGCGGGGCGTCCGTGGTGCTGCGGGTCAACGCCGATCCCGCCCTCTGGCGGCAGGACCTGCTCGAGATGCCGGTGCACGCGCTGGCCGCCGTCATGCTGCCGAAGGTGGAGACGCTGCAGCAGGTCGAGGTCTTCGCCGAGGCGCTGGCCTCGGTCGCCCGCGCCGACGGTCACCGCCCGCCGCCGATCGCCGCACTGCTCGAGACGCCGCGCGGCGTGCTGGCCGCGGCGCAGGTGGCGCAGCACCCCGCGCTGTGCGCCCTCGGCTTCGGCGCGGAGGACTACGCGGCTGCCCTCGGCGTGCCGCCCGAGCCCGCGGCGCTGGTCTGGCCCGCCTCGCAGGTGCTCACCTGCGCACACGCCTGGGGGCTGCAGTGCTGGGGGCTGGCAGCGAGCATCGCCGAGGTCGGCGACCTGGAGGCCTTCGGGCGCTCCGTGCGGGCCGCGCGCGCGATGGGCTTCACCGGCTCGGTCTGCATCCATCCGCGTCAGGTCGATGTCGTCAACCGCGGCTTCTCGCCCGACGCCGACGAGCTCGCCTGGGCGGCACGGGTCGTCGCCGCCGACGACGCGGCGCGGGCGGCCGGCCTCGGCGCGGTGCTGCTGGACGGCCGCATGATCGACCTGCCGATCGTCGAGCGCGCGCGCCGGTGGCTGGCCGCGGGCGGCTGAGCGGCCTCGCGGTGCCGGGTCCCGCGACCGGTCCGGTCCCCGATCCCGACCCCGATCCCGACGGGCACTGGGTGACGGTCTGGGCCGCATCGGCGCAGGCCGCCTACCCGGTGGGGTCGCCGATAGCCCAGCCGCCGCTCGATGCCGCGCTGCCCGACACCACGCGCGGTCTGGCGGACCAGTCGCTGCGCATGCTGCTGCGGCCCGGCCTCTGGTCGAGCCGCGTCCGGCTGCGGCTGAGCCACGTGTTCGGCGACCGGCCCCTGGTGCTGCGCGACCTCGGCGTGGCCCTGCACCTCGGCGGCGGCGCGCTGGTGCCGGGCAGCCGTGTCGGACTGCCCGACCAGGTCGTCGCCGCCGGACAGTCGACCTGGACCCCGCCGGTCGTCCTGCCCTGGCTGCGGAGCGCCGACGCGACGCTGATGCAGGGGCGCGCACTGGCCGTCAGCGCCCGGGTGGACGGCGCCAGCGGTCCGGTCACCTGGCATGCGAAGTCGATGGCCACGTCCTACCTGTCCGCCCCGGGCGATCGCGACGCCGCCGGACGGGACGACGCCTTCGGCTTTCCCCACGGCACCACGTCCACCTTCGTCGTCGACGCGTTCGATGCCTGGCTGCCCCGATCGGCGAGCGCCTTCGTCGCCTTCGGTGACTCGCTCACCGACGGCACCGGCACCACGCTCAACGGCCACGACCGATGGACCGACGTGCTGCAGCGCGAGGCCTGGCGCTCGGGCCGCGGCGACCTGGCCATCGTCAACGCCGGCATCGGCGGCAACCAGGTGATCGGCCCGCCGCCTGGCAGCGGCTCGTGGCGGGGCGGGCCGTGCGCGGTGGCGCGCGTGGCGCGCGACGTGCTCGGCCTGTCGGGCGTGCGCACCGTGTTCTGGCTGCAGGGCATCAACGACTTCAGCGACAACGGGGGTGCGGAAGCGGTCGCCGTCGCCGAGGCCGTGGCCGCGACGGTCGGTCGGCTGCTGGGGCAGGGGCTCCGGGTGATCGGCGCCACCCTGCCGTCGGCGCTGGGCGCGACCCGACCGGGCCACGGCGGCGCGCTGCAGGATGCGAGGCGCCGCGCCTTCAACGAGGTGGTGCGCCGGGGCGGGCTCTTCGACGAGTTCGTCGACCTCGACCGCTGCCTGAGCGATGCGCGGACCGGGCGGCTGCACACCGACTTCGACGGGGACGACACCCTGGGCGGGCCGGGCGACGGCATCCACCCCAACCGCGCGGGGCATGCAGCGATGGCGCGCTGCATCGGCGCGACGTGCCTCGCTCCGGCCGCGCCCGGTGATCCGCGCGGGCCCTGACCTGCGGCGGCCGCGGCGCGTGCCGCCGCCGCCGCAGGGCCTTGCGCCAAGCCCGACACAATCGCCCCGCACAGCCCGGGCTTTGGGCCGCGACCCGTGCCGCGGCGGCTAGACTCGACCGCTCGCGCGGACCTCGTCTCGAACCCCTCGGGATCGCGTCCGCGTGGCGCTGCGAGCAGCACCTCCCGTCGCGCACAGCGCTGGCCTCCATGACCGTGCCCCGCCGCTCGAACATCGTGGTGCTGCTGATCGACGACCAGTTGATCATCGGCGAGAAGGTGCGCGAGCTGCTCGAGCACGACCCCCACATCGCGTTCCAGCACTGTGCGGACGCCGGCGACGCGATCGAGACGGCCTCGCGGCTGCAGCCCACGGTCATCCTGCAGGACCTGATGATGCCCGGCGTCGACGGGCTCGAGCTGCTGCGCCAGCTCAAGCGCGCCGACGCAACGCGGGAGGTGCCGGTCGTCGTGCTGTCGACCAAGGAGGAGCCGGCGATCAAGGCCGAGGCCTTCCGGCTCGGTGCCAACGACTACCTCGTCAAGCTGCCGAGCGCGGTGGAACTGATCGCGCGGATCCGCTACCACTCCGAGGCCTACCGCAATGCCGCGATGCGTCGTCTGGCCATGCAGGCGCTGATGGAGAGTCGGGAGGAACTGCGCAAGAGCCACGAGCAGATCGCCCGACAGGCGGGCGAACTCGAGCTGCGCAACAGCTTCATCAAGAAGACCTTCGGCCGGTACCTGTCGGACGAGGTGGTGAGCGAACTGCTCGACTCCCCCGAGGGCCTGCGCCTCGGCGGCGAGAGCCGCGTGGTCACGATCATGATGGCCGACCTGCGCGACTTCACGTCCACCAGCGACCGGCTGCCGGCCACCCAGGTGGTGCAGATGCTCAATGCCTATCTCGGCGCCATGACGCGGGTCATCGCCGAGCATCACGGCACGATCGACGAGTTCATCGGGGACGCCATCCTGGCCATCTTCGGGGCGCCGCTGTCCCGGGACGACGATGCCCGTCGGGCCGCACGATGCGCGCTGGCCATGCACCAGGCGCTCGTGGCGGTGAACGAACGCGGTGCGCGCGACGGCCTGCCGATGCTGGAGATGGGCATCGCGCTGCACACCGGCGAGGTGGTGGTCGGCAACATCGGATCCGACATCCGCGCGAAGTACGGCGTGGTGGGCAGCAACGTCAACCTGACCGCTCGCATCGAGTCGCAGAGTGTCGGCGGCCAGGTCCTGGTGTCCGAAGCGGCCCGGGCGGCCATCGGCCCGGAGGCCCGGACGGGCCGCGAGCTGCGCTTCCAGGCCAAGGGCTTCCAGCGCGAGCTCGTGGCCTGGGAACTGACGGGGCTCGACGGCGAGGGCGGCCTGAGCCGTCCGGCCGGCGCCGGTCATCCGATGGCCATGCGCCTGCTCGAGCCGCCGCTGCCGCTGCAGTTCTGGCAGGCGCGTGGCAAGCGCGTCGACGGGCCGCCGCAGGACGGCTTCCTGGTGCGGGCGGGCGAACAGGCTGGCGCCCTGCGCACGGCGATCGCGCCGCCACCGTTCGCCGAGCTGAGGATCCTGCTGAAGGCCGGCGCCGATGACGAAGCGCCCCGGGAAGTCTGGGCAAAGGTGGTCGACACCGAGGGCGACGAGACACGGCTGCTGTTTTCCCGGCATCTGGACGCCCGGGCGTGAACCCCTGCTCTACAGTGACGCAACGCACGATCGACGAGGACAGTCGGACATGGTGATTCGCAATCTCGGCCTCGAGAAGAAGCTGATGCTGCTGCTGAGCATCTTCTCGCTGGCCTTCTTCGCCTTCGCCTTCGTGTCCTGGCACACCATCGAGACCGTGCGCGTGAACGGTCCCCTCTACGGGTCCATCGTCGAAGGCAAGGACCTGGTCGCGGACATCCTGCCTCCGCCGGCCTACATCATCGAATCGCACCTGCTCAGCCTGCAGCTGGTCGAGGAGTCCGACGCCGCGCAGCAGGCCGTGCTGATCGAGCGCGGGAACGCCCTGCGCGTCGAGTTCGACCGGCGCCACGAGTTCTGGAAGCGTGCGCTGGCGCCCGGCACGCTGGCGGACACGATGAACGTCACCGCCTATCGGCCCGCCGTGGCGTACTTCGAGGCGCGCGAGGCGGAGCTCATTCCCGCGGTCCGGGCGCGGAACGCGGCACGTGTCCGGGCCGCCATGACGGTGCTCAACCAACGGTACGAAGAGCACCGCAGGGCGATCGACTCGGTGGTCAGGCTGACCAACGAGCGCAACCTCCAGCTCGAGCAGACGGCCGAGCGGTCGGTGAGCGACGGCCGCCGCAACCTCGTCGTGCTCGGCGGGCTGGTGCTCGCGGTGGTCGCGGTGCTGGCGTGGCTCACGCTCGTGATGGCCAACTCCCTGAGTGCGCGTCTGTCGCTCGCTGCCGGGGTCGCGTCCCGGGTGGCCGATGGGGATCTCACGGTGCGGGTGCCGGATGCCAGCGAGTCGGACGAGTCCGGGCGCCTGCTCACGGCCATCCAGGCCATGACCACCAGCCTGCATTCGCTCGTGGCGCGCGTGCGCCAGGCCTCGAACATGCTCAGCGCCTCGACGGCCGAGTTCACGAAGGCCGGCCGGCAGCAGGACCGCCACATCGGCGGCCTGCGCGACTCCGCGGTGCAGATCGCCGGCGGCGCGCGCAGCATCTCCGAGACGAGCGCCGACCTGATGTCCACGATGGAGAGCGTCAATGCGGTGGCCGGCCAGGCCGCGCAGGTCGCCGAGGGCGGCCGGTCGCTGCTCGAAGGCATGCAGGGCGCCATGCAGCAGCTGCAGCAGGGCACCGTGTCGATCTCCACGCGCTTGGGCGCGATCCGCGAGAAGACGTCCGACATCAGCGGCGTCGTCACCACCATCACCAAGATCGCCGATCAGACCAACCTGCTGTCCATCAACGCCGCCATCGAGGCCGAGAAGGCGGGCGACCAGGGCCTCGGGTTCATGGTGCTCGCGCGCGAGATCCGTCGCCTGGCCGACCAGACGGCCGCTGCCACGCTCGACATCGAGCAGATGGTGCGGCACATGCAGTCGGCGGTGTCGGCCGGCGTGATGGAGATGGACGGCTTCGCGGCGCAGGTCGAGCGTGGCGTGGGCGTCACGGCACAGGTCGGCACGCAGCTGGGCCAGATCATCGGCCAGGTGAAGTCGCTGTCGGAGCGCTTCGATGCGGTGAACCACGGCATGCGCAGCCAGTCGCAGGGCGCGCGCCAGATCAGCGAAGCCATGACGCAGCTGATGGCCGGTGCGCAGGCCGGCGCTGACGCCCTGCCCGAGTTCAATGCCTCGATCGCCGGGCTTCGGGACGCGGCCGACTCGCTGACGCAGGAGATCTCCCGCTTCAAGCTGGGGACCTGAGTTGGTCCGGGAACACGCCGCGCCGCGCGCGCTGATGGTCGTGCTGACCGTGGCCGGGCAGCGCCATGCGCTGAATGCCGCCGGGGTCGTGGAGGTGCTGCCCTGGCTGCCCGTGGCGCCTCTGGCGCTGGCACCGCCGGCCGTCGTGGGCGTGATCGACTACCGCGGCACCGTCGTGCCGGTGGTGGACCTGTGCCGGCTGCTGGCGGGCCGCGACGCTCGGCGATGGCTCGCGAGCCGGATGGCGGTCGTCCAGGTCGGGCCGCCGACGCGGCACCGCCTGGTGGCGCTGCTGGCGGAGGGCTGCACGCTGACGAGACTGGACACGGCATCGGCGCAGCCGGGGCTGCACCGGCCGGATGCACCCTTCCTGGGCCCGTTGCTGAACGACGCGGATGGCCTGCTGCAGAGCATCGACCCCGAGCGGCTGCTCGGCGCCGAGATCATCGACGCATTGCTGAGCGCGCCGGCGGACCTGCCGCCGGAGCCGCTGTCGGCGCGGGCCCATGGACGCTGAGGCCTGCTGGCGCACCATCGGCGTCGGGGGTGACCGAAGCTGCCCCGAGCTGATCCGCCTCGTGCACTGCCGCGAGTGCCCGGTGCTCGGGCAGGCCGCCGAGCGCCTGCGCGAGCGCGACGTGCCGGACGGCTACGCCGAGGCCGCGGCCCGGGCGGCGGCCTCGAAGTACGAACCCCGCCGGAACGACCCGACGCTTCTGGTGTTCCGTCTGGGCACGGAGTGGCTGGCGCTGCAGACCGCCTGCGTCGAGGAGATCGCAGCGATGCGACCGATCCATCGGGTCGCGCACCGGGGCGGGCTGGTGGCGGGCCTCGCGAACGTGCGCGGACAGCTGCTGCTGACCGTGCGGCTGGGCGAGCTGCTGGCATTGCCGCCCGCCCCCTCGCGCCGGCTGGGCGAGCCCGCCGCCCGGCTGGTCGTGATGTCGCACGGCGCGCAGACCTGGGCCTTTGCCGCCGACGAGGTCGAAGGCGTGGTCGCCCTGGCCCTGGGCGAGCAGGCGCCGCCGCCGGCCACCCTGCCCGCCGCGCTCGCGGCCGTCACCCGTGGCACGGTGCCCTGGCGAGACCGGCGCGTCACGCTGCTGGACACGGTGCCCCTGTTCGAGCTGCTCCAGCGCGGCATGACACCGTGAGCGCGCTCGACGCCCTGTTCCGCGACGAGGTCGAGCAGCGGGCACCGGTGCTGCGCGACGGCCTGCGGCGCTGCGAACACTCGGCGCCCGACGGCGAGATGCTGTTCGCCGCGCAGGCGCTGAAGGGCGCGGCCCGGGTGATGGGGGTACGCAAGGCCGAGCGGCTGGCCGACGCCCTGGAGCTCCTGCTGGGGGCCTCGGAGACCGCGGCCGGGCCGATGGGCGCCGCCCAGCTGCAGGCCTGTGCGGATGCGCTCGAGCTGATCGAGGCCATCGCCCAGTCGGGGGCCGCCCGGGCCGACGAGGTGGCCACGGACGCGCAGCTCGCCGATCTGCTGGATCGCCTGGCCGTGCCGGCGGTGTCCGCGGCGGTGACGCGCCCGGTCCGGCAACGGGCACCGCTGACGGCCGCGACCCTCGAGCTCTTCAGGCAGGAATGCGAGCAGCATTCCAGAGTCATGGGCGAGGGCCTCCTGTCGCTGGAGCGTTCGCCCGACCAGCCCGAGCTGCTGGACCGGCTGATGAGGGCGTCGCACTCCGCCAAGGGCGCTGCGAGGGCCGTGGGCCTGGACAGCACCGTCGCCCTCGCGCATGCGGCCGAAGACCAGCTCGAGCGCGCCCGGCGCCGACAGATCCTCGTCGGCCCCGACCTCGTGGACGCGCTGCTGGCCGCGAGCGACCTGATCCAGCGCACCGGCATCGCGGTGTCGACCGGCACCGACCTGCCGGCCGACGACGCGGTGCTGGCCTGCGCCAGCCGCATCGTGCAGGCCGGCCAGGCCTGCATGATCCATCCGACCTTCGAGTCCGGCGGCGGCGAGTCCGGCCTGGCCGACGCGGCCCCGTCATCGCGACAGGCGGTCGAGGAGGAGCGGGTCGTGCGCATCCGCGCCACGCAGCTCTCGCGGCTGGTGGCCCTGGCGGGCGAACTGGTCGTCGAGAGCAGCCGGCAAGGCCTGCTGGCGGCGGCCCAGCAGCGCATGCGTCTGCAGCAGTCCGGCATCGCGGACCTGCTGGACGAGCTGCAGCAGTCGATGGCGACCCTGCCGGGCGGTCATGCGCTGCGCAGCCGGATGGAAGCCCTGCGGCTGCGGCTGAGCGATCTGCGCCGGAGCAACGTGGCCTGGTCGGAGGACTTCGAGCAGCACGCGCAGCGCAAGGAGGACCTCAGCCTGCGCCTGTACCGCGAGGCGCTGGACAGCCGCCTGCAGCCCCTGGCCGACGGGCTGGGCGCGTTTCCGCGGCTGGTGCGCGACATCGCCCGGCGGCTCGGCAAGCAGGCCGAGCTGACGGTCAGCGGCGAGACGCACCGCATCGACCGCGACATCCTCGAGCGCATCGAGGCGCCGCTCAACCATCTGATCCGCAACGCCCTCGACCATGGCCTGGAACGGCCCGCCCTGCGGCGTGAACGGGGCAAGCCCGAGCAGGGCCGCGTGGCGATCGATGCGCGCGTCGTCTCGGGCCTGCTGGAGATCTCGGTCAGTGACGACGGTGCCGGGATCGACATCGACAAGGTCCGTGCGCGGGTGGCCGAAAAGGGCCTCGAGACGCCCGAGGCGGCACAGGCCCTGCCGGTCGACCGGCTGCTCGACCACCTGTTCGTGTCGGGCTTCTCGACAGCGGATCAGGTGACCGAGATCTCCGGCCGCGGGGTCGGCCTCGCCGTGGTGCGCAGCGTGATGCGCGACGTCAGCGGCTCGGTCAGCCTGCACACCCGAGCCGGTCAGGGGGTGCGCTTCGAGCTGCGGGTGCCGATCAGCCGCTCGGTGCTGCGTGCGGTCGTCGTCTCCATCGCGGGGGAGCCGCACGCCTTCGCGCTCACGCGGGTTGACCGCCTGGTGCGGCTGTCCGTCGCCGATGTGCTGACCGCGGGCAACCGGCAGTACGTCGTCCTGGACGGGCGGACCGTGTCACTCGTCTGGGCGTCCGAACTGCTGGAGCTGGGGCCGTCCAACCCCTCGGCCCGCCAGCTCGACGTGGTCGTGGTCAGCGACTTCGGCCAGAGCGTCGGCTTCATCGTGGATGCCGTGCTGAGCGAACAGGACATGGTGCTGCAGGCGCTCGATCCCCGCCTGGGTCGGGTACCCGACATCAGCGCCGCAGCCGTGCTGCCCGACGGTCGACCGGTGCTGGTGCTCGATGCCGAGGACATGGTGCGCTCGGTGCTGCGCACCCCGGAGGCGCAGACGTCGCAGCACGATGCGCGCAGCCCCGTGCCGACGCGACGGGCGCTGCGCGTGCTGGTGGCGGACGACACGGCGACGATCCGGGAGATGGAGCGCGAGCTGCTGGTGCGCGCGGGCTACGAGGTCGTCACCGCGGCCGACGGCATGGAGGCGTGGCAACAGCTGCACAGCACGGACGTCGATCTCGTGATGACCGACGTCGACATGCCGCGCCTGGACGGCATCGGGCTGATCCGCTCGATCCGCCAGGACGCGCGGCTGCAGCGCCTGCCGGTGATCGTGCTGTCGTACCGGGCCTCGGCGAACGACCGTCAGCAGGGACTGGATGCCGGGGCCTCGGCGTACATGACGAAGGCCGACTACGACGACACCCATCTGCTGGACACCGTGGCGCGGCTCATCGGCCGCCCCTGACTCAGAGGTCGGCGTCCTTGAGCAGCAGCGTCGCGGCGATCAGGCGCTCCGACACGATGCGAGCGAGGGCACGGTGCAGCGTCGCGGCATCGGCGGGCACGTCGGTGTCGAGCTGCGCCAGGCGGTCGCCACCGAGCACGAGGACGGTGCTGTCCTGCGTGGCCGTCACCGTCGCACTGCGCTCGCGTCGCGAATAGAAGCCGACCTCGCCGAGCAGCGTCCCCGGCAGCAGCCGGTTGAGCGTGGATTCGCCCCCGGTGACCTGAGCGACCGACACCTCGAGCTGCCCGCTGACCAGCACCATGATGCTGTCGGACGCATCGCCTTCGCGCATCACCGTCTGGCCCGCGCGGAACTCGCGCCGCTCGCCGTGCCGCTGCAGGACGGCGAGCACATCGTCGTCGCCCTGGCGCGGCATCGTCCGGCGGGCGGCCGCGGACTCGGCGAGCGTGCGTTCCTCGATGGCGGCCAGCAGCGTGTCGAGATCCCCCTCGACCTGCAGACCCGACGACTGCAGGGCCGCGATCTGGCGACCGAACTGCTGCCGCAGGGGCGCCGAGAGTCCGGTCAGGACCAGTTCGACCGACTGCTCCGCGCAGCGCCGCGCGAGGAGTCCGAAGGCCTCCCAGGCCGACAGGTCGAGCCCGACGATGCGCTTCATGTCCACGATGACGATGCGGGGTGGCGTCTCGCTCTGCAGGCTCGCCTGCAGCCGGCTCAGCAGACGTCGGGTGGTGCCGAAGAACAGGAATCCGGTCAGCGAATAGATGTGGACCCGGTCGCCCAGGCCGCTCAGCACGGCGCGCTCCTGCGGGCTGCGCTCGACCCGCGCCTTGAGGTGGGCCGCGGTCGTGAAGAGGCGCACGACGTCGATGCGCGCGTAGACGACCACGAACAGCAGGCAGGCCGCCACCGCGCCCAGCGCCAGGGCCGGCAGCACGCCCAGCGTCACCGCGACGATCGGGATCGCCAGCACGAGGGCCTTGTCGCGGTGCGGGATGCGCCGACCGAAGTCCCAGAGCGCGGCCAGCAGCAGGTCGAACCCGAGGTACCACAGCACGCCGGCCACCAGGCCACGGGGCAGGTCCGACAGCACGTCGGCGCCCAGCGTGATGCACAGGGCGCTCATGCCGACGATCGCCAGCCCGGCCGCGACGTCCGGCATGCCGACCCGCCTGGCCAGACTCGTCATGCTGACCATGTGATAGCCGGGCAGTCCGCCGACCAGCCCGGCGGTGGCGTTGGCGACACCGAGCGTCCTGAGCGCACCGTCGAGGTCCGCTTCGCGGCCGCTCAGCTGTTCCAGGCTGATGACGTTGAGCAGCGCGCCCAGCAGGCACAGGCCGGCGACCGCCAGCATCATCGGAACGGCGGACCACAGCGCCGGCCAGGACACGTCCTGGAGACCCACGGTGCCCGAGCTCTGCAGCAGCGAGTCGTAGGGGAACGGACCCAGCAGCCAGCCCCGCGCGCGCGCCGTGTCGAGATCCAGCCCGAAGACGCCGAGGCCGAGATAGAACGACCCGGCCGCCAGCGCGAAGGACAGCGGCACCAGCAGGCCGTTGCTCGAGCGTCGCACGACGAACGACAGCGCCAGCCCCAGCACGCACCAGGGCAGCCACTGCGGCCAACGTGTCGCGATGTCCGAGGGTGACCGGAAGGACACGTCGGCCATCACGATCGTGAACGCCTCACGGACCAGCAGCAGGCCGCTCGCGGCGAGGAAACCCGCGGTGACCTGGCGCGGCAGGTAGCGGACGACGAACGAGAGCTTCAGGTGACCGATGGCGTAGGCCGTCACGCCGGCCAGCACGGTCGACAGGCCGATCATCACCACCGCGGTGGCGAACGCCGCCTCCGCGGCGAGGCCGGCGTCCGCGATCATCGCTCCGGCTGCGGTCGCCAGCAGGACGGCGGTCACGTCCTGGGGCTGGACGATGACGGCCCGACAGCTCTTCGAGACGACGGCGACCATCGCCATGATCAAGGCGCCGACCAGCACCAGCCCGATGCCGAGACTCAGGGAGGGCGCGAGCGCACCCGAGAAGACCAGCGTCGCCTTGGAGACGGTGAAGATGACCGTCATCGTCCCGATGATCAGTCCCGCCAGCAGCGACCTCACCCCCAAGGCCAGCTGGCCGACAGCACCCTGCAACGACGACTCCCCCGTCCGGCGCTCGTGCTTAGGCACGATCAGTGCGCGCGACGGTATCACACCGACTGGCTGCCCTCGGCCGTCACTCGCCGGTCATGCCGACGTCGGTCGAATACGACGCGGCACTCGGCTGATCCGTCAGGGGGCGCTTGGCGGCGGCACGAGAGACCCAGTGCGTCAGGTCACCGGTCAGTCCGCGCACGCGGTCCGACAGGTGCAGCGCCATGTTCTTCAGCAGCAGCGCGGCCACGTCGGGGTGATCCCGCAGCAGCTGGTCGAACGCGGTCGTCGGCAGGAAGCAGGCGGTGACATCGGATTCCGCGACCGCTTCCGCGGACCGGGTCTCGTGGCTCAGCACGGCGATCTCGCCGATCGTCACGCCGGCCGCGAACGAGGCGAGGCGCCGCGAGCTTCCCGGAAGCCGCAGGCCCACCTCGCCCCGCGTCACGACGTACAGGCCGTCGCCGGGATCACCCAATCGGAAGATCACCGTGTCGCGCGGGACGTGCAGCACCTGCATCGCGGCCTCGACCACCGCACGGCTGCTCGGCGTCAGGCCGCGCATGAGCGAGGTCTCCGCGAGCGGGATCGCCTCGTCCGAACGGACCTGCAGTCCCAGCCGCTCGATCAGCCTGTCCTCCGCGTGCTCCAGGGCCCGGTCGACGTCGTCGGAGAAGTGCAGCGGGTGGGCGCTGCCGGGGTCGACCATCGCTTCCAGCAGCTGTCGCCGACTGTCGTCCACGGGCCATTCCGCGAACACCAGCCGCCGTCCGCGTCGTGCCCAGTCGTCCGCCACTTCGGTCAGGATGCGCGCGGCCGTGATGTCGATGTCCTGAACCTGGCGCAGGTCGAGGATGGCCGTGCCGACCGTGTCCGGAAGCTGCTGCAGCCGGCTCTGCAGGGCATCGGCCGTGCCGAAGAACAGCGAGCCCTCGAGTTCGAAGAGCGCGATCCGTCGCCCTTCGCGGCGCAACGTGTCGCGCACCTGCGCCGGACGCACCTTGAGGGATCCCCGGGATTCGCCGGTCGACTGGTGGCGCACCACGTCGCGCATGTTGGCGCGCACGAACAGCAGCACCGCGCAGGAGGCGCCGATCAGGACCGCCGCGCTCAGGCCCCAGATCAGCGCGCTCAGCGCCACGGCCACCGTGACGGCCCAGTTGCCCACCAGCGCACGGGCCTCGCCTCGGGACGGGTCGGCGTGACCCTGCCTCAGGCGCAGCAGGCCCTTGGGGGCGCGCAGCAGGGCGGGCGCCACCATCTGGGCGCCCTGCAGGACCAGCAGGCCGCCGAGGGCGCTTTCCGGAAGGACCCCCAGCCACTGCTGCCCCGCCACCAGCACGAGCAGCATCGCCAGCGCATAGAACAGCGCCACGTTCCGGACCTCCGGCTGCGGCGGAACCAGTGCGAGGGTGCGTGCGGCCGAGGGCGACGCGGCATGCCCGCCGCACAGCGCCGTCGCGATGTTCGCCACCCCCTGCGCCACGAGTTCCCGGTCGGCGCTTCGCCGCAGCCTCAGGCGGCCGTCGATGATGGACGTGGTGATCAGCGTGTCCATGCTGCACAGCAAGGCCAGCGTGACCGCATACACCGCCAGCAGGGTGCCGGTCTTGAAGTCCACGTGCTCGACGACGCCGCTCACCGCCTGGATCAGCAGACCCGCCTCGAACGTCGGCAGCTGCGGCACCCCCAGGGTACGGCCCCAGACCGCGACGCCGCCGTGGCTCAGGAGCACCTCGTGCAGCGCGGTGGCGGCGATCATGCCCAGCAGCACCGGAGGCACCCGCGGCACGTGGCGGGCCACCAGCCAGCAGGTGGCGAGGGCACATGTGCCCACGGCTGCGGCCCCCCAGTCGGGGACCAGGCCGCCGGCCAGCAGCGAGGTGCCGAAGCGGTGGCCGAGCATCACGGGAAGCGCGGTGATCAGCAGCAGCAGGCCGATGCCGCCGGTCAGGCCGAGCCGAACCGGGTACGGGGTGAACTTGACCAGGTTGCCCAGACCCAGCCATCCGAACAGGCATTGCAGCAGGCCGGCGCCGACCAGGGCCAGCGCGATGCTGACCAGCACCTGCAGGACGCCCAGGTCGCCCTCGGCGACCGGGCTGTCGACGAGATTCGCCACCAGGCCCGCCGTCAGCAGTGCCAGCGACGAGCGCGGCCCGCTGGCCAGTCGCCCGCCGCCCAGCACATGGGCCACCGTGTTGGCCACCACCGCGCCCAGGATGGCCAGCGCCATCGCCGTGGGCCCGAACGCCAGACCCAGCGGCGCCATGGCCATCAGCCCGTAGGCCGCGTTCTCGGGGACATGGGCCAGGGCCGCCGACACGGTCACGGCCGCGCGGGACGCCCAGCCGCGAGCCTGATCCAGACGGGGCGGCCGAGCCGGCACGTCGACCGATCCGCTCATGGGGTCGACGGCCGGAGCGCGCCGACCCAGACCTCTTCGAGCGCAGCGCGGCCGCGCAGCTGCTGCGGCTCGAGTCTCACGAGGCCCCGCTGTCCGGCCCAGCGACGGGCGTGCGGCGTGGCCGCGACGAAGGCGCCCGACAGCGCCAGCGAGGCGTCGCGGGCGCGCGCGCTGTCCTGCAGGCGGCTGGCGGTGTTCACCACGTCACCGCTGACGGCCACGCGGCGATGCCGATCGCCACCCAGCACCCCCAGCTGCACCGGCCCCGCATGGGCGCTGAACCGCAGGCCGAGCCCCGGCCAGTCCGCAGACGCGAGCACCGCGGCGTCGAGCTGCTCGATGAACCGCAGGGCCTGTCCGACATCGTCCGCGCCGGGCTCGGGCACGCCGAAGACGACCAGCGCACCGTCGCCCGCGAAGTCGGCGATCATGCCGCCGCAGCGGTCCGCGGCCTGCTCCACCTGTCGCGTGAATGCGGCCAGGAACGCGTAGGTGCGCGCCGGGCCCGAGCGCTCGGCATGGGGCGTGAACCCGACGACATCGACGAACACCACGACCGCGGGCAGAGGCGGCCGATCCCGCAGGGGGTCGGCGTCCGTGGCGAGGGTCTCCACCAGCGCCGGCGACTGGTACCGGGCGAGGTTGGTGGCGCGGCGCCGCTGCTGGAAGCGCTGGGCGGCGGCACTCGCTCCCGCGCCGAGCGCCAGGCACATCGCCACCGTCGTCGCGTCGAGCCACCAGCCCGCCGAGAACGCGGCCTGCAGCGCCGCCGCCATCGCCAGCGCCGCGCCGGCGGTGGCCACCGTGGCGACGAGGGGGCCGTTCAGCCCGGCGGCCGCACACCCCGCGACGGCAGCGAGCAGGCCCAGCAGGACACTGGCGCCCCAGGCCACGCCGTCACGGCGCAGCGGACGCCCCGTCAGGAGATTGGCCGCGAAGGTGGCATGCACCTCGACACCCGGCATCGTCGCGTCGAACGGCGTCGCGTGACGGTCGCCGAAGCCGGTGGCCGTCGCGCCCACGAAGACGATCTTCCCGCGCAGGTCCGCCTGCGACACGGACGCCGCGGAATAGGTCGGGATCGACCCTGCCGGGCCGTAGTAGTCCAGGGGCACCGTGCCGCGCAGGTCCAGCGGGACCGAGACCGGCCCGATCTCGAGACGGCCGCCCACGCCGCTGGGGGGGATCGACACCCGGGTCGGTCCGGCCTGGGCCGACACCGCGGCCACCGCCAGTCCGGGCAGGGTCACGAGGCCGTTCGAGCTCGCCACCGACAGGACCGGGCGCAGGCGGCGCAGCACACCGTCCGGCCCGTGTTCCACCGTCACGTGCGCCAGGTCGGCCGCCTCCTGCAGCACCGGGTCCGGCCCCATCGCGGGGAGCGGTGCCTGCGGCTCGGGCCCCGTGACCAGGCTCGGTCCACCGCGCTGGCGCAGCGTCACGAGTGATGCACCCGACGCGGCTTCGGCGACACCGAGGATGGCCATCCCCCGGGCGAGCGCGGCGGCCAGGACCGCGTCGTCGGGTCGCGGGTCGATCAGCAGGACATCCAGTGCCAGCACCCGTGCGCCCGCCTGCCACGCGCCGGACACGACCTCGCTCAGCGCCGTGCGGGAGGGCGGGAAGGTGGCCGGGCGCTCGATCGCGGCGTCGTCGAACGCGACGATCGCGACCTGCTGCGGCGCGGGCAGCGGCCCCCGCACGAGGAACCTCGCGTCCAGCAGGCGGCCTTCGATGCCCTGCCAGAAGGCGCCGCGCTCGCCGGGATGCCACAGGCCCAGCGCCAGCGCGCCCAGCACGACCCCGGCCATCACCCCCAGCCGCTCCAGCCGGACACGACGCCCAGGACTCACCAGTCGGCGCCGAGCAGTTCACCGAAACGGGCGATGCGCGGAGGTCTCCACTGAACCACCGGCTTGAGTGCGCCGGTATCCGACACATCGACGCCATCACCCGGGCCCAGGGTCGCCGTGCCGCCGTCGGCCGACACGGTGACGGTCCCCTCGCGGGTGAAGACCTCGCTGACGCCATTGGCCCAGCGCATCGCCCATTCCGTGGACCGGACCGCGGCCACGGCCGAGGGCGTCCGGACCTGCACGCCGCCGCTGCCCTTGAAGACGAAGCCCGCGATGCCCTCGAGCAGCCGCAGACCGAACGGCTGCGAGCCTGCGGCCAGCACGCTCTCGACCGTGATGGCGCTGTCGGGGCCGACGACCACCTTGAGGCCGCCGGCGCAGCCCAGGCTGACGCGCGACGCCGGCTGCGTCCGGACGGTGTCGCTGGCGGCGAGGGTCTGACCCATCTGCGCGGCGAGTGGCGCGGCACCGCCCGCCGAGACCGTCACCGTGCCTTCGATCCGCTGGATCAGGCAGCCCCCGGAGGGCTGGGCCGAGGCGGGGGCAGGGGCGGCGAGCGTGAGCGCCGCCGCCACTGCGATGCCGGCCTGGCGACGTGCGTGGATCATCGTTCAGCTTTCATGGAATGACGCGCGGGGCCGTTGAAACCGCCGGCGCGGGGGTCGTGTGGACGTGAGGCCCGATCATCAGTGCACGCTCGGATGTTGTCGAGTGCACGGCTCGTCCGATCTGGGGATGCCGCGGACCTCGGTGACGGGCGTTCCGATGGGGGGAGCCCGGGCAGCGCCCGCGCACTCACGTCCCGATGATCCCGCCGTCGTTCTTCCGGATCACCACTGTCGCGCTGCGGGGCCGCTGCCCCTTCACCCCCGAGGGCCAGGTCGAGAACTTCGTCGGATCGGCCGGGTCGCTGCGGTCGCTGGGGCTCTCGCCGGGATGCTGGACGTTGACGAACATCGTCCGCATGTCGGGCGTGCAGACCACCCCGGTGATCTCGCAGTTGACCGGCCCGACCAGGAAGCGCCGCGTCTCGCCGGTCTTCGGATCGGCGGCCAGCATCATGTTGCTGCCGACGCCGGCGTAGTCGCCCTGGTACATGTTCGTGGCGTGGGCGTCGGTCTGGATCCACAGCAGGCCCCGGCTGTCGAACCACAAGCCGTCGGGACTGCCGTACGCGTCGCCCTTGACGTCGCCGCGCGCCTCGGTGCGCGTGTTCGCCGGGTCGCCTGCCATCACGAAGTGGGTCCAGGTGAAGGTGTCCGCATCGAAGTCGCCGCGCTCCTTCCAGCGGATGATGTGGCCCATGCTGTTGTTGGCGCGCGGGTTGGCGCCATCCGTGGCGGGCTGGCCGCTCGCGCCGCGGCGCGTGTTGTTGGTGAGCGTGCAGTAGACCTCGCCGCTGGCCGGGTCGATCGCGATCCACTCGGGGCGGTCCATCTTCGTCGCGCCGAGCAGGTCGCTAGCCTGCCGGGACTTCACCATCACCTCGCCCTGGTCCGCGAAGCCGTTGGCGGCGGTCAGCCCCCGGCTGCCATGACGGACCTCCATCCACTGGCCGCTGCCGCCGCCGTCGAAGCGGGCGACGTACAGCGTGCCGTGGTCGAGCAGCTCGCGGTTGGCCGCGAAGCCGCCCGGCTGGATGCGGTCGCGGCTCACGAACTTGTAGATGTACTCGAACTGGGCGTCCTCGCCCATGTACACGACCGCGCGCCCGTCCTTCGTCGTGGCCACCGTCGCGCCCTCGTGCGCGGCACGACCGAGCGCGGTGCGCTTGATCGGCGTCATCGTCGGGTCGGCGGGGTCGATCTCGACCACCCAGCCGAACCGGTTGGGCTCGTTCGGATGGCGCACGGCGTCGAAGCGCGCCTCGTGCTCGTGCCAGCGGTAGCCGCGTCCGTTGCGGCGCAGGCCCCAGCGGGCGCCGTGAGCGTCGGGCGTCTCGGGCCCGTTGAAGTAGAAGATGAAGTTCTCTTCGCAGGTGAGGTAGGTGCCCCAGGGCGTGTAGCCGTGGGCGCAGTTGTTCAGCGTACCCAGCGCCCGCCGGCCCTCGGGGTCGGCGGCGGTGCGCATCAGTTGGTGGCCGGCGGCCGGGCCGCCGATCGCCATCGGCGTGCCTGCGGTGATGCGGCGTGCGTACTTCGAGGGGCGCACCGCCTGCCAGGTGCCGTCGCGCTGCTCGACCTCGAGAACGCTCACGCCGTGCGCGGCGATGCTCTTGGCGACCTTCTCGGCAGACCACGTGGCCACACCGTCGGTGTGCAGCAGGCCGTCGTCGGTGTACTCGTGGTTGATGACCAGCAGACCGCGCCGGCTGCCGTCGAGCGGGAAGTAGTGCATGCCGTCGTGATGCATGCCGATCTGCACGCCCTGCTCGGCGGCGGTGTTGGAGCCGTCGGGCCTGAAGGCCGGCATGTTGCCCGGCACGCCGACCGGCTCGCCCCACATGAAGGCCGGCACGGCGGAGTAGCCCTCGGCGACGAAGAAGCCGTCCGCGCGGGTGACCGGCACGCTCCGGAAGCCCGGCCGCGCGCCGCCCGCGGGCAGGCCGGGCAGGCCGGCGCAGCCCGCCAGCGACGACAGGAACGGCAGCATCGCCGCGACCACGCCGCCCCGGAACACGATGCGCCGCGCGGGGTCGCTGATCTCGTGGATGGTGGGGTTGGAGGACCGGTTGCTGTCCTCCATCGTGGTGAAATCCTTGGGCATGGAGCGGATCCTGGGTGGTCGACGCAACCGGACGTTGTAGCTGCAGTTCGATGACACGCCGATGACAGCCCGCCCGGCGACGCCGGCCGCGCTCCGCGGTTCACGCCCGCCGCACCGGGGGCCGCACCCCGCTGCTCGCCGCAGCGCCCGGGCCGGGCTCGACGCTCACTTCGCGGGGCAGCAGCTCGCCCGCGCAGTGCGAGCAGGTCAGCACCGGATCGAAGCGATGGCCGCATACCGTGTGACGGTGCAGCACCGGGCGCCCCTTCTTGCCCGCCATGTGCACGTCGCCCCAGTGCACGATGGCCATGATCACCGGATGCAGGTCCAGGCCCTTCTGCGTCAGCCGGTACTCGTGGCGCAGCGGGTTGTCCTGGTACGCCACCCGGGTGAGCACGAAGCTGTCGACCAGCTTCTGCAGCCGGTCGGCCAGGATGGGCCGGCCGATGCCCAGGCGGGCCTGGAAGTCGTCGAAGCGGCGCACCTTCAGGAAGCAGTCGCGCAGGATGAGCAGCGTCCAGCGATCGCCGATCACCGACAGGGTCCGTGCCACCGAGCACGCCTGCTGATCCAACTCGTCCCACTGCATCCCGCGAACTCCCGCGTCACGCCGCCATGCGTGCATTCTATTTCAGCACTCCGGCCCCGGTACAGGCACTTCGGGGAAGTGCGTTCTACAGCGGCTCGTGACAGAATGCCAGTTCTGTTTCGGCACTGACCTCCATCGAGGAGACCCCATGACGCCCATCCGGTTCTACTTCGACTTCGGCAGCCCCAACGCCTACCTGAGCCACAAGGTCATCCCGGACATCGAGGCGCGCAGCGGCGCCACCTTCGAGTACGTCCCCGTGCTGCTCGGCGGCATCTTCAAGCTCACCGGCAACCAGTCGCCCGCCGCGGCCTTCGCGGGCATCAGGAACAAGCCCGCGTACGAGCGCCGCGAGATGCACCGCTTCATCCAGCGGCACGGCCTCACGGCGTTCGCGATGAACCCGCACTTCCCGGTCAACACGCTGCTGCTGATGCGCGGTGCGGTGGCCGCGCAGGAGGCCGGCGTGTTCGCGCCCTACGTGGACGCGATGTTCGCCTGCATGTGGGAGCACGGACTGAAGATGGACGATCCCGCGGTGGTCCGGCAGGCGCTCGCCGACGCCGGCCTGCCGGTGGACACGCTGCTGGAGCGGGTCACCACCGATGCGGTGAAGGCCCGGCTGATGGCGAACACCGAAGGCGCGGTGGCCGCGGGTGCGTTCGGCAGCCCGTCGTTCGTGGTCGGTGGCGAGCTGTACTTCGGCAAGGACCGGCTGCGCGACGTCGAGGAGGAGTACCTGCGCCAGGCCGGCGCGTCCGCCGCGTCGAAGTCCTGATCCCGAGTCCGCCCACCCACCGACAGGAACCGTCATGTCAGAGCAAGCACACAAGAAGGTCTGTCTCGTGATCGGCGTCGGCGACGGCGTCGGGGCCGCCATCGCGCGGGCCTTCGCGCTCGACGGCTTCGAGACCGTCATCACGCGCCGCGCGCGCAACCTGCCGGACCTCGAGGCCATCGCCCAGGGCATCCGCGACCAGGGCGGCATCGTGCACGCCCGCGGCGTGGACGCCCGGTCCGAGGAAGAGACCGTGGCACTGTTCGAGGCGATCGAGCGCGACATCGGTCCGATCGAGGTGATGGTGTTCAACATCGGCGCCAACGTGCGCTTCGGCATCCGGGAGACCACCGCCCGCGTCTTCACCAAGGTCTGGGAGATGGCCTGCTTCGCCGGCTTCCTCGCCGGCCGCGAAGCCGCCCGCGTGATGGTGCCGCGCGGCCGCGGCACCATCCTCTTCACCGGCGCCACCGCCAGCCTGCGGGGCCGCGAGCACTTCTCGGCCTTCGCCGCGGCCAAGAGCGGCCTGCGCGCAGTGGCCCAGAGCATGGCGCGCGAGCTGGGCAGGCAGAACATCCATGTTGCGCACGTCGTCTGCGACGGCTCGATCGACGGCGTGTTCTCGCGCGAGAACATCCCCGACATCGAGCAGCGCGTGCAGGAAGACCGGGTCCTCAAGCCCGACGACATCGCGCTGAACTACCTCGCGCTGCACCACCAGAAGCGCTCGGCGTGGACGCACGAGATGGACCTGAGGCCGTGGAGCGAGCCCTGGTGAGCGGGCGCTCGCCGGCGGCGTGCAGGCGGAGCAAGGGTACGGCCCACCGAGACGACATCCGCCAAGCTTGACCATGAACGGCGTAGGCCGGCAGCTCGGACTGACGTGTCTGCAGCAGCCGTCTCCGTTCGCGGGCCTTCAGGGAGACCGTGCCAATCGAAGGCACAATCCAGACGAACTCGCATCTTCCACCTTGGCTGGCTCGCGACGGAGCCGCTGGCTGAAGCGTGTCACTCATCAAGGGACATCGCGCATGCGCAGCACCGACACCGTCTCCGATCACGCGCACCGGCCGCTGATCGACCTTCTCGGACCGGAGCCGTTCTCACTCGACGCGCCCCAGGTCCGCGTCGCCCTGAAGCACGCCCGGCTCTACACCCCCCAGAGCTGGCTGGCGCTGCATGCCGCGGTCGCCCGGACGCTGTCCGTCGGCGAACCCTACGTGCTGGAGCTCGAGTACCTGCGCCCCGACGGCGCCACCGGCTGGGTCGAGGCCCGTGGCGAAGCGGAGCGGGACGATCGAGGCACGATCATCGGGTTGCACGGCACGGCGCAGGACATCACGAACCGGCGCGACGCCGTGGAGCCGGGCCTGCGCGGGGACGTGTCCCGGTTCACGGCCTCGGCACCGACCGAGGCCGAACGACAGCTGCACCTGCGTGACCGGGCCATCGCGGCGTCCGACACCGGGGTCTTCATCGTCGACCCTCATCTGCCCGACTGTCCCATCGTGTTCGCCAGCGAAGGCTTCGAACGGCTGACCGGCTACACGGCCTCCGAAGCGATGGGCCTCAATTGCCGCTTCCTGCAAGGCCGCGACACCGACCCGGGCGCCGTTGCCCGACTGCGCGAGGCGGTCCGCGCATGCCGGCCGGTGCGTCAGGCGCTGATCAACTACCGCAAGGACGGCACGCCGTTCTGGAACGACCTCGCCATCTCTCCCGTGACGGACGCGCAGGGCCGCGTCACGCACCTGGTCGGCATCCAGAACGACGTGTCCGCGATGTATGCGTTGCAGGCGGCGCTGCAGGCCTCCAAGGACAGGCTGGCGCTCGGTGTCGAAGTGGCCGACCTGGCGCTGGCGGAGATCGACTACGACAGCGGGCTCAACCACCTGACGCCCGAGGCGGCCCGGGCGTTCGGTCTGGGGCAGGTGGCGCGGGTCGTGCCCCGCGAGCAGGTGCACGCGACCTTCCATCCTGACGACAGGGATGAGCTGGCGCGGCGCATCGCAGCGTGCCTCGATCCGGCAGGGCCCGGCTGGTTCGCGATGGACCATCGGATCGTCCGGCCCGATGGCACGGTCCGCTGGCTGACGGTGCGCAAGCAGGTGTTCTTCTGCGGCGAGGGGCTCGCGCGCCGACCGCAGCGTGCCGTGCTGGCCGTGCGCGACGTGACCGAACGCAAGCGCGTCGAAGCACGGCTGGTGGACAGTCTCACCCGCGTCCAGTTGGCGACCGAGGCCACCGCGGTCGGCATCTGGGAATGGAATGTCCTGGACGACACCCTGCGCTGGGACGCGCAGATGTTCCGCCTCTATGGCATGTCTCCGACGCCCGATGGTGTCCTGCAATACCAGGACTGGACCGCAGCAGTCGTCGAGGATGAACTCGCCGATCAGGAGCGGATCCTGCAGGACACGGCGCACCGAGGCGGGCGCAGTCGCCGGCAGTTCCGCATACGCCGTCGCGATGACGGACTGCAGCGCGACATCGAAGCGGTGGAGGTGGCGCGCAGGAACGCCGCCGGGGACATCGAGTGGGTGCTCGGAACGAATCTGGACATCACGGAGCGCAGGGACGTCGAGCGTCGGCTGCAGCACGCCGCGGCCGCCCTGACCGATGCAGACCGGCGCAAGGACGAGTTCCTCGCCACGCTGTCCCATGAGCTGCGCAACCCGCTGGCGCCCGTCTCCAATTCGCTGGAGCTGCTGAAGCGGGCGACCGGAGACCTCACCCTGATCGATCGCGCGCGGGCGACGATGGAGCGTCAACTGGCGCAGCTGGTTCGCCTGATCGACGACCTGCTCGACGTGAGCCGCATCACCCGCGACAAGCTCACCTTGCAGCGGGAGCGCACGTTCCTGTCGGACGTCGTGCACGATGCCGTCGAGATCTGTCAGCCTCACTTCGAGCGTGCCGATCAGACCCTGAGCGTCACGCTGCCGTCCGGTCCCGTGCCGCTGCACGCCGATGCGGCGCGTCTGGTGCAGGTGCTGGGCAATCTGCTGAACAACGCGTCGAAGTACACGCCGACCGGCGGGCAGGTCGAGCTGGTGGCCGAGTCTCGCCCCGATCAGGTGGTGGTGACGGTGCGAGACAACGGCATCGGCATTGCGGCGGACATGCAGGCGAAGGTCTTCGAGCTGTTCGCGCAGGTCGACGCGTCGCGCGAGCTGTCCAAGGGTGGGCTGGGGATCGGGCTCGCCCTCGCGAGGCGGCTGGCGGAAATGCATGGCGGCACGATCGCGGTCCGCAGCGAGGGACCGGGGCGCGGCAGCGAATTCGTCGTCACGTTGCCGCCGATGCATGCCGAACCCGACGCGCCGGCCGCAGCCGATCGTTCCGGCGCCCCGGCGCACAGGGCAGCCCGGCGCATCCTGGTGGTCGACGACAACCTGGACAGTGCGCAGACCATGGCGCTGCTGCTGGAACTCGATGGCCACCAGACCCTGACGGCGCATGACGGGCCCGAGGCATTGGACAAGGCGTCGGCATTCCGGCCCGAGGTGGTCCTGCTCGACATCGGCCTGCCGCATCTGAGCGGCTACGAAGTGTGTCGACGGCTGCGTCAGCAGCCCTGGGGCAGCGATGCGCTGATCATCGCCATGACGGGGTGGGGACAGGCCGACGATCTGCGCAAGTCGGCCCACGCCGGATTCGACAATCACTGCGTCAAGCCCGTCGATCACGACGCCCTGACGGCACTCATCCAGCAAGCCCGTCCAGGGACGGGGGCGGAGCGATGATCATGGCCCTGCCGCACTGGCCCGGCGCCTAGCTCGCCGGCGCCACCGCGGGTTCCCCTGCACGGTCCTCCCAGTCCACCCAGGGCACCGAGTTCGATTCGAGATAGGCACTCACCGCCTCGCCGAGGGTGGCGAAGAAGTGTGGCTCGCCGAGTCTGGCGAAGAGCCCGAAGCGCTTGAGCGTGTCCTTGACCGGATCCTTCATCTCGGCAAAGCACAGGTCGATGCCCGCCTCGTGCAGCGTCGCCTCGAGTTCATCCAGCACATCGGCCGAGGTGACGTCCACGCCGGTGATCGGCTCGGCGCCGACCACCAGCCAGCGAACGGGTGTCGGCGATCCGGCCACCGCGTTCAGCGCGCGATCGCGGAACAGCGCCGCGTTGGCGAAGAACAGCGGTGCATCCCACCGGAACAGCACCAGGCCAGGCACCACGCGGGCCTCGGGGTAGCGCGTGATGTCGTGATACCCCTTGATGCCATCGACGCGGCCCAGCACCGCCGAGTGCGGCCGCCAGCCGTCCCACAGGAACTCGATGACGGCCACCAGGATCGCCAGGCCGATGCCGGGTATCGCGCCCAGCAGCGCCACGCCCAGCAGGCAGCCGATCGACAGCCAGAACTCCCAGCGCTGGATGCGCCAGATGCGGCGCAGGTCGGTGACTTCGATCAGGCCGATGGCCGCGGCGATCACAACCGCCGCCAGGGCCGCGACCGGAAGGTTGCTCAGCAGGCCGGGAGCCATCAACAGCATCGCGCCGACGGACAACGCCCCCACCACGCCGGTGAGCTGGGTCTTGGCGCCGGCGGCCTGGGCCACGGGTGTGCGCGAGGCGCTGGCGCTGGTGGGAAATCCCTGGAACGGCCCGGCCGCGAGGTTGGCTGCGCCGAGGCCGACCATTTCCTGGTTCGGATCGACGAACGACGCCGTCCGGCCCGCGTAGGTCCGTGACAGCACGCTGGTGTCGGCGAACGAGATCAGTGCCACCGCCAGCCCGCCCAGCAGTACCGGTGCGATGTCGTCGGCGCCCATGGAAGGCAGCGAGAAGCCCGGCAGCCCCTGCGGCAATGCGCCGAGCACGGGCAAGCCGGCATGGGTGCCGGTGGAGGCGGCCAGGTCCAGGAGGGTGACGAGCAGGGTCGCGCCCACCACGGCGATCAGGACGCCCGGCAGCCGCGGATGCCGCCCGAGGAGGAGGATCGTCAGCAAGGTTCCTCCGCCGACGGCCAGCGCCAGGGGATTCGTGCTGCCGGCCCGCAGGGCCAGTCCGAATTGCCAGCACCCGTCCAGCAGTCCATCGGCATCCACGCGGAAGCCGAAGAGCGCCGGCAACTGGCTGGCGATCACCGTCAGCGCGATGCCGTTCATGTAGCCATAGCGGATCGGCGTGGACAGCAGCTCGGTGACGAAGCCCAGCCGCGCGATGCCGGCTCCGACGCAGAGGGCTCCGGACACCAGGGCCATCATGCCGGCCAGGGCGACCGCACGTTGCGGGTCGCCGGCCGACAGCGGCAACACGACGGCCAGAATGAGGGCAGCCAGCGAGGAATCCGGCCCCAGGACCAGGATGCGGCTCGGACCGAACAGGGCATATGCCAGCAGCCCGGCCATGGTGGCGTACAGCCCGCAGATGCCGGGCACGCCGGACGCCACGGCGTAGGCGATGCCGACGGGCACCAGCACGGCGGTCAAGGCCAGCCCGGCGAGCACGTCGCGTGGCAGCCAAGCCAGCTCGTAGTGACGCAGCACCGCCACGCCCGGCAGCCAGCGCAACCAGCCAGCTAGACCCATCCGGCCCGACGCAATCGACGGTAGACGAGGACACATCCCGCCGCGGTCACGGCAACGGCCATCGGATAGCCGGCCTTCCACTTCAACTCGGGCATCCACTCGAAGTTCATCCCGTACAGGCTGAAGATGACGGTGGGGATGGCAAGGATCGCGCCCCAGCCCGCCAGGCGCTTGACCACCTCGTTCTGGTTGTTGGCCACCAGTGCCAGGTTCACCTGCATCGCAGTGGTCAGCATGTCCCGCATGCCATCGATCAGGCCCACCAGGCGCGAGACATGATCCTGGATGTCCCGGAAGTAGGCCCGCAGTTCCCTGGGGATCAGGTCCTCGTGCAGACGCATCAGCTCGGCGCTGATCTCCGCCAGGGGCAGCGCGGCGTTGCGAAGCTCGAGGAGGTTGCGCTTCAGCGCGTACAGGCGCTCGATCACGAGCCTGTCGAACCGATCCTTGAAGATGTCGGTCTCGATCGCATCGAAGTCCTGTTCGAACTGGGCAACGACCGGCTGGTAGTTGTCGGCCACGAAGTCCAGGATCGCGTAGAGGGCGAAGCCCGGTCCCTTGGGCAGGCCCCTGGTGCCGTCTTCGCAGCGCTGCAGCACCTGCGCGAAGCTCGACGACGCGCCGTGGCGCACCGACACCAGGAAGTTGGGTCCGACGAAGAGATGCGTCTCTCCGTAGGCCACCTGGCTGGCCCGCAGCTGGGCCGTCTTCAGCACGATGAACAGCGAGTCGCTGTAGGCCTCGATCTTCGGGCGCTGATGGGCGTGGTGAGCGTCCTCGATCGCCAGTTCATGCAGACCGAAGGCCCGCTGGATGCTTCGCAGCGTGACATCGTCCGGCTCGTGCAGTCCGAGCCACACGAACGTGCCGGGTTGCCTGATGGCCTCGCCGATGTCGGCGATGGGGATGTCGCCGATCCGCTTGCCGTCTCGATAGCACCTGCTGTCCACGAGGGATGTCATCGCCTTGCTCCGCTCGTCGTCGAGCGAAAACATGCGTCAGCCCACGGCGCGCAGGCGCCACAGCGGGTCGGCCCAGTCCATCGGGAACGCCTGCAGCGCACGCTCGAGCTCCGCGTGCCACCCGTCGCGCGCGACGGCGAGGTCGTCGGCGGTGAACCGGCCCTGGCGGAACCCCGCGCCCGTGCCGTCGTCGACCACCACGTCGATCGGGAAGTCCACGTCGATGACGCTGGCCCGGGTCGCGTCGAACGCCAGGTAGGCGAGCGCGAGCGCGGTGCGCAGCGGCGTGCGATGGCCGAGCAGGCGGTCGAGGATCGGCTTGCCGAAATGGCTTCGGCCGATGACGAAGTACGGCGAGTCCTGCGTGGCGCTGATCCAGTTGCACTCGGGGAAGACCTGGAACAGGCAGGGCTCGGCGTCGGCCGCGAGCCGCCCGCCGATGATCGCGTGCAGGTTGAACGACAGGCCGCCGGCGTTGAGGGTCGCCTCGTCCTCGGCGCGCACTTCGCGCAGCGCGTCGCCGAACGCCGAGGCGAGCTGGTGCGCCCGGGTGAACGGCTCGGGCATCGCCGCGAGCCGGTCCTCGAGGCGGCTGACCGCCTTGTCGCGTACCGAGCGCAGGCCCGAGGTCATCAGGAACAGCCGGCGCTCTCCGACCTCGAGCATCGACAGCTTCGCCTTGCTCGAGACCTGCTCGCCACGGACGATCTGGGTGTCGGCCAGGGCGATCAGCCCGGCGTCGATGCGGATACCGATGCAGAAGGTCATGGGGTGCCGGCGGGAGGTCGGCACCGCGCGCGATCGCGCGGTGCCTGCCAGCGTGCGTCGAGGCAAGAAGCGGGCCCGGCTCGGACGTGCCGGGCCGCCCCGAGGCTCAGGGCCGGTACAGCTCCACCCGGTCGAGCAGCGCGCCCAGCCCGTCGTTCTCGCCCGACTCCGAGAACGTCAGCGTGTCCTGGCCGGTCCCGACCACCCGCAGCGTGAACGTCTGCCAGCGGGGGGCGGTGAGCCCGGCCCCCTCGGGGGAGAAGCTGGCGACCTCGCGGCCGTTCCACCGGACCACGAACGCGTTGGAGTACGCCGAGACGCCGGGGCGCGGCGAGTAGGCGAAGCGCAGCTCCAGCGGCTCGCCCGGCCGGGTCGTGACGGTCTGCGAGATCGCGTCGTACTTGTTGGGCTTGCCCTCCACGTCGAGCTCGACCCACGAATCGCCGTTCGCGCCGCGCAGTCCGAAGAGCGATCGCCACACCTCGACCGCGAAGCGGCCGGTCCAGCCGCGCACCCCGTCGAGCACGGCATACGTGCCGGGCTGCAGCGGGTTCTCGTCGAAGCTGCCGTTCTCCAGCAGGTTGCCGCAGGCGCGGTCGGCGGTGCGCCCGCGCAGCGAGTCGTGGGTGCCGTCGACGTCCTGGTCCATGCCGATGCGACGCTCGGTGCCGCTGCGCACCGCGGTGTAGGTGATCGGCCGATCCGCCGAGGCCTGTGCCCGCAGCGCGTCGAACGACACGGTCTCGTAGGCGCGGTCGGTCCAGAAGGTGCCGTTGCCGACGTACGCGAAGCCCTTGCGCTGGCCGCCGACGCAGGCGTGGGCTACCAGCCCGACCGCGCCGCGATCGGCCAGCGTGCGCAGGTCGGCGAGCAGCGGGGGCGCGGTCGAGCCCGAGCGCAGCGTGAGCTGGCGTCCGACGGCTGCGTGTGCATCGACCGCGACGGTGTGCGCGTCCAGCCCGAACGGCACGTACGGGAACGAGCCGTTGAACGAGTACATGAACGCCATCATGTCGTTGCTGCGCGTGCGGTTGTGCGACGCGTCGTAGGTGCCGTCCTGCTGGAAGCCGAAGCCCGCGGAGCTGCCGGTGGCATCGTCGAACCACAGGCCGTCGCGCTTGTAGAAGTTCTGCCAGCGCGGCGCGGTGAGCACGATGCCTTCGCCCGAGAACTGCGGCCGGTTGGAGTGGAAGACCGCGCCGCGCCCGGTATGGCCCAGGTGGCAGCTTCGGCAGCGCTGCTCGAACTCGCGGGCCCCGGCTTCGGCGTCGCCGGTGCGCAGCGTCGCGCCGCGCGGGCCGGGGATGTCGACCCGGTTGGAGTACGAGTTGTCGAGCTTGCGGTACGGATTGGGCGGCGTGCGCAGCGTCGCGAGGTAGGTGCGCATCGAGGCCATCTCGGCTGCGGTGGCGGGCGCGTCGGCGCCCTGCAGGTCACGGAACGCACCGGCGAAGTGGGCGAGGTCGGGCTTGTCGCCGCGCCAGTGCAGCAGCGCGCTCTGCATGGTGTCGACCAGGGTCTGCGTCAGCAGCGGCCCCTTCATCGGATGGTGGCTGACAGTGCGTCCGTTCACGTCGGTGGCGGCGACCATCTCGCCGGCCGGGTTGCCGAGGTCCCAGGCGAGGCGGTCGGTCTTGCCGTCGACGTGGCACGAGGCGCACGACACGTGGCCGGTGCCCGAGGTCCGATGGGTGTCGTAGAGCAGCGGACGACCGGCACGCACCTCGGGCGGGGTCGGATCGAACGACAGCTCGAAGCGTCCGGTCACGCGCTCGCTGCCGAGGTCGACGATCGAGACCGACGCGTCGAAGCGGTTCAGCACGAACGCGCGCTGCGAGGACTCCTGCAGCACGACACCGGTCGGACCCTGCCCGACCTCGATCGTCGGTGCGCGGCCCGCGCGGCGCCCCTGGGCGTCGATCACCACCAGGTTGTTCGAGCCCATGCCGGTCACGTAGGCACGGGTGCCCGCCGCATTCCACGCGATGCCGCGCGGGTCGCCGATGGAACGCTCGCGCTCGGCGCGCGGCACGCGGGCGCTCGTGTAGTCGAGGTGCGGGTTCAGGTCGTCGGTCGAGATGCCGCCGCGGGCATCGACCTGGCCGAGCTGCACCCGCAGGAAACGGCCGTTGAGGTTCGGCTCGTAGCGGATCTCGTTCAGCGCATCGGTGCCGACCATCGAGACCGCGCCGTTCGCCGGGTTCACCGCGAGCGCCATCACGATGTTCAGCATGCCGCCGCGGTAGCTCACCTGGCGGGTGGCGGTGTCGATCATCGCGAGGTCGCGGTCGACCAGGTCCCAGCCCTGCACGCGGCCGCGGGTGTTGCCGCCCACCGCCTGCGGGCCGCCGGTGACCATCGCACGCCAGTTGCGGCCGTTGTCGTCCAGCCAGTCGCCGGCGGCGGTGCGCCGCACGATCAGGCTCGTGCCGGGCGGCGGCGGGTCGTTGGCCGGGTTCAGCGGCGGCTCGAAGGCCGTCGCGTTGCGCGCGTTCGGCGGTGGGTTCACGCCGCCGTAGGGGCCCGCCGGATGGCGCACGATGTTCGGCTCGACGCCGCTGTTCTTGGCCGACAGCGCGATGGTGCCGTTGCCCGACTCGAAGATGCCGAGGTAGACGGTGCGGCCGTCGCGGCTGGCCGCGAGCGCACGGGGCTGCTGGCCCAGGATCGGCAGGCGCGCCAGCGGCGCCGCGGTCGCGGCCGGATCGAACACCAGCAGCGTGCGCGACTGGGCGCAGGACACGTAGGCGCGCCGCGGCGAGCCGGCGAACACGACGTCGGCGGGCTCGTCGTCGGTGTCGACCGTCGACACCACGGTGCCGCGCTCGAGGTCGACCACGCTGATGCTGTCGGAGAGGTGGTTGACCACCCAGGCCTCGGTGTTCGAGGCGGCGCGCACCGTGACCGGGTCGAGGCCGACGTTGACGACCGTCGAGCGCGCCACGCGTCCGGCGGCGACGTCGAAGACCTCGAGCGTGCCGGCGGCGGTGTTGACCACCAGCAGCCGCTTGCCGTCGGGCGTGAGGTCCATCGGATGGACGTGCGGCGACTCGAAGTTGCTGAAGCCCGCACCGGTGGCGCCCGCGCCGCGCAGGGCCTTCGTCGTCGGCGACGCCGCCGGGTCGGCCGCCGGATCCGCGGCCAGCACGTCGGCGATCGACGTGCTCGATGCGGCGGTGGCCGCCTTGCCCTCGCCCGGCTCGACGACGTCGGCGCCGCAGCCGCCCAGCATCACGGCCCCGGCGAGCAGGAGGGGGCCGAGCGCGCGGCCCGCGAGACGGGTGCCTGTGGCGAGGGCGGAATCGGGCGGCAATGACATCGGTGGCGTCCTGAGGCGCGAGAGGGCGCCGGCGATGAGGTCGAGCCCGGGATTCTCCGAAGGACGGGTCGATTTGGCCGTGACGGAGTGCAGCGAACCCAGGAGCGACCGCTCTGCGCGCCCGGCGCTTGTGATGTGTAGGAAACATCAATAAGATGTGTATCAATCTGGCGGAGGGCCCCATGCGGACCAACATCGTGATCGACGACAAGCTGATGGCGGCCACGCTGAAGGCGACCGGACTCAAGACCAAGCGGGAGGCCGTGGAGCAGGGGCTGCGGACCCTGCTGCGGCTCAAGCAGCAGACCGAACTGCGCAAGCTTCGCGGCAAGTACGAATGGGAGGGTGATCTGGACGCCATGAGGCGCGACCGGTGATCCTCGTCGACTCCAGTGTCTGGATCGATTTCTTCCGCAACCAGCCCACGCCTCAAGCCGACTGGCTGGACCGGAACCTCGGCGAGCAGAACCTGCTCGTCGGCGACCTGATCCTCGCGGAAGTCCTTCGCGGGTTCCGGGACGACAAGGGCTTCAACGAGGCGAAGCGGCTGCTCGGACGTCTCGAGCAGGTATCGCTGTGCGGGGAGGATCTCGCGGTCAGTGCCGCACGAAACTTCCGCAGGCTGCGGCGCCTCGGCATCACCGTCCGCGGAACGGTCGATTCGATCATCGCGACGCGATGCATCGCCGACGGGTTGCGGCTGCTCCACAGCGATCGCGACTTCGATCCGTTCGTGACGCACCTCGGTCTGGCGGTCGTGGACTGCGGGGCCTGACGAGGCGCAACGCTTCCGGGCCCCACGCCTGTTAACCGCTTCGTTACCATAGGCGTCATGCACGCCAAGGCCGCCCCCCGTCCCCGCGCGAAGTCCGCGGTCCCGCAGACGCGCGACCCGACCGCCACGCGCGCCGGCATCCTGCGCGCCGCCACCGACGAGTTCACGCAGCACGGCCTGGGGGGCGCGCGGGTCGACCGCATCGCCGAGAAGGCGGGCATCAACAAGCGGATGCTGTACTACTACTTCGGCAACAAGGAGGACCTGTTCCTCGCGGTGCTGGAGCAGTCGTACCGAGACATCCGCGACGCCGAGCAGGCGCTGAACCTGTCGGAGACGGACCCGGTCGAGGGGATCCGCAGCCTGGTGGCCTTCACCTGGAACTACTACCTCGAGCACCCGGAGTTCCTGCGCCTGCTCAACAGCGAGAACCTGCACCGCGCCGAGCACCTCAAGCGCAGCCACGAGATCCGCGCGATGCACTCGCCGTTCGTCGCGATGATCGACGACCTGCTCG
>JAIYAG010000476.1 GCA_027489195.1 Burkholderiales bacterium
CGCTGCTGCTGGTGGGCCTGGCGATCCGCGGGCTGCGTGCCTCGATGCGCGCCGCCGAGCAGATCGCCCAGGACCGCGAGGCGGCGAACCTCCAGCTGCGCGGCGAGGTGGTGCGGCGCGCCGAGACCGAGTCGATCCTGCGGTTCAGCGAGGGCACGCTGCGCGCGACCTTCGACGGCATGCTCGACGGCGTCATCGTCTACGACCGGGCGCATCGGATCGTGCAGTGCAACCGGGTCGCGGCGCTGATGTTCGGCCACGAGCCCCACACGCTGCCGGGTACCTCCGCGCTCGCGCTGCTCCCCGAGGACGCGCTGGAGCCGGCCGTGTCGGGCGCGGCCGGCCGCCGCCGGCGCGTCGAGGGCCTGCGTCGGGACGGCACGCGCTTCCCGGCCGACGTCGCGGTCAGCGAGCTGCGGCTCGGCGACGCCCCCTATTTCGCGGCGCTCGTGGCCGATGCGACCGCTCAGGCGATGCACGAGCGCGAGCTGTCCGCGGCACGCGACGCGGCGCTCGACTCGACCCGCGCGAAGTCGCAGTTCCTCGCCAACATGAGCCACGAGATCCGCACGCCCATGAACGGCGTGATCGGCGTGACCGACCTGCTGCGCGAGACCACGATGACCGGCGAGCAGCGCGAGATGGTCGACACCGTGCAGCGCAGCGCACACGCGCTGCTGACGATCATCGACGACATCCTCGACCTGTCGAAGATCGAGGCCGGCAAGCTGCGGCTGCAGCAGGCCGACTTCGACCCGGTCGAGTCGCTCGAGGACACCTTCGAGCTGGTCGCGGACCGCGCCGCCTCCAAGGGCCTGCAGCTCGGCTACCGGATCGAGGGCATGGTGCCGGGCGCGATGCACGGCGACGAGGTCCGCTTCCGGCAGGTCCTGAGCAACCTGGTGGGCAACGCCGTGAAGTTCACCTCGCGCGGCGGCGTCGAGGTGGTGATGAGCTTCCAGGCCTCGGTCCGGCAGCTCGAACTGCGCGTGCGCGACACCGGGCCCGGCATCCCCGCCGACAAGGTCCGCGACCTGTTCCAGCCGTTCTCGCAGGTCGACGGCTCGGCGACCCGCCGCTTCGGCGGCACCGGGCTGGGCCTGGCGATCAGCCGTCAGCTGGTCGAGCTGATGAACGGGACGATCGGGGTGACCACGACCGAGGGCGAGGGCAGCGAGTTCCGCTTCTCGATCGGCTGGCATCCGGCGATCGACAAGAGCACGCCGAGGGCGCCGCGCGCCCGGCTCGCCGGCCGCCCGATCGCGCTGGTCGGCCTCGACGCGCTGCAGCGCGCGCAGCTCGCCGGCTGGGGCGTGGTGGTGCAGGACGCCGACCCCGACGCCCTGCCCGCCGACCTGCCGGTGCTGGTCGACGGCGCGCGCCCCGATGCGGTCGCCATCGCCGCCCGGGCCGCGGCAGGCGCCGCCGGCGCCGAGCCGGCGCGCGTCGCGCTGGTCGCGCGCCGTCCGCTGCCCGACAGCGGCACGCTGCCGCGTCTGGCCTGGCCGCTGCGGGCCCGCGCCGTCGCCGCGCTGCTCGACGGCACGGTCGACGCGGTCGCGAGCACGACCCCGCCCGCGGTGTCGACCCGGTTCGGCGAGCGGAGCGCACTGCCTGCCGTGGCGAACCCGCCGGCCCCGACCGCGCCGCAGCCCCCGACGCGTCCCGGCGCGCCGGAGCGGCCGAAGTTCGAGGCCCTGGTGGTCGAGGACAACGCGATCAACCAGATGCTCGCGGCCGCGCTGCTCGATCGGCTGGGCATCGCGTCCACCGTCGTGGCCGACGGCGAGCGGGCGCTCGAGCAGCTGCAGGCGCGCCGCTGGGACGTGGTGCTGATGGACTGCCAGATGCCGGTGATGGACGGCTACGAAGCGACCCGGCGCTGGCGCGAGATGGAGCACGCCCGCGGCCTGCCGCGCACACCCGTGATCGCGCTGACCGCGAACGCGATGGAAGGCGACCGCGACCGCTGCCTCGCCGCCGGCATGGACGACTACCTGTCCAAGCCGATCGACCGCGCGGCGCTGGCGGCCCGGCTCGCAACCTGGCTGCCCGGCTGAGCCGGCACGGCTCAGGCCGCCGAGAACCTCACCACGCCGTCCTCGCCGATCACGCGCTCGAGCGCGCCGTCGTGCCACAGCGCGTTCAGGTGCGCGAGCGACTCGCCGAGCGCGAACATCATCTGATGGGCGTCGAACTCGCGCCCGAACAGGATCGGCACCATGCCCGCCGCATGGTGCGCGCGCTCGCGGCAGGCCGCGCTCACCACCGCCAGACGCTCGTCGTGGTGCTCGCGCAGCTGCTCGATGCGCCGGTGCAGACCGCGGAACGGCCGGCCGTGCGAGGGCAGCACCAGCGTGTCGGGCGGGCACGGCTCGAAGCGGCGCAGCGAATCGAGGTACCAGGTGAGCGGGTTGGCCTCGGGCTCGAGGTCGAACACCGACACGTTGGTGGAGATGCGCGGCAGCACCATGTCGCCGGAGATCAGCACGCCGTCGGTCTCGCTGAACAGCGCCGCATGCTCGGGGGAATGCCCGGTGCCCACGATCACGCGCCAGCGGCGCCCGCCGATCGGGATCGACTCGCCGTCGGCGATCCGGCGGAACGACTGCGGCATCTCCGGCACCAGCGACGGGAAGTGCTTGCGCACCCGCGAGCCCAGCGCCTCGAGCTGCGGGCCCTCGGCCATGCCGTTGCGGCGGTAGTGACGGTAACCGGCGTCGGGGTCGGCGCCGGGCATCGACACCGACAGGATCCGCCCCATCGCGTACTCGCCGAGCGTCATCCACAGCGGCGCGGCGAACCGGTCGCAGAGCATGCGCGCCAGGCCGACATGGTCGGGGTGGGTGTGCGTGCACAGCACCCGGACGATCGGCAGGCCCTCGAGCTCCTCGGCGATCACCGTCTCCCAGTGGCCGCGCAGCTCGTCGGTCGAGACGCCGCAGTCGATCAGCGTCCAGCCCTCGCGGCCGCGGAAGGTGTCGCGCAGCAGCCAGAGATTGATGTGGTTCAGCGCGAAGGGCAGCGGCATGCGCAGCCAGTGCACGCCCGGCGCGACCTCGATCCGGCGGCCGGGCTCGGGCAGCGTCTCTGCGAACGGATAGCTCAGCTCGTGCTCGTGGGGATTCATCGCGGCTAGAATCGGACGTTTACGTCAACGTCAGTCTACCCGCGCGGCGTCGCCGCCTCCCGGCCGCGTTCCGCAGACGGGGCCGTGCCGCATCCGGAGCCGATGGCCACGTTCACGATCACCGATCTCGCCCGCGAGTTCGACGTCACGCCCCGCGCGATCCGCTTCTACGAGGATCAGGGGCTGCTCGCGCCGACCCGCACCGGCACCGGCCGGCGCCAGCGCGTCTACACGCAGCGCGACCGCACGCGCCTGAAGCTCACGCTGCGCGGCAAGCGGCTCGGCCTGTCGCTGTCCGAGGTGCGCGACCTCGTCGACATGTACGAGTCGCCCTCCGACACCGCGGCGCAGCTCGAGCGCTTCCTGCAGGTGCTGGCCGGGCATCGGGGCACGCTCGAGCGCCAGCTCGAGGACCTGCAGGTCACGCTCGGCGAGATCGCCGCGCACGAGGCGCGCTGCCGGACGCTGCTGGCGCGTGCGGCGCCCGCCGCGCCCGAGGCCGCGCGCGGACGCCGCCGCGCGGCCGGGGGCTGACATGACGGCCCCCGACGCCGACGCCGACGCCCACGCCAACGCGATCCGCGAGCACGGCTTCACCGTGCTGCACGACGCGATCCCCGCCCCCCTGCGCCACGCGCTGCGCGAGGCCCTCGAGCAGCTCGAGACCGACGCGGGTGCAGGCTTCGCGAAGACCCGCTTCGAGGGGACCCGCACCGTCCGGATCTACAACCTGCTCGCGCGCGGCGAGGCCTTCTGGCCGGTACCGCTGCACCCGCGGGTGCTGGCGGTCGCCGAACGCGTGCTCGATCCCGAGCTGCTGCTGTCCTCGCTGTCGGCGATCACCCTCGCGCCCGGGCAGGACGCGCAGCCGCTGCACGAGGACACGCAGCGCATCCCGCTGCCCCGGCCGCGCGCCCCGATCGCGCTGAACGCGATGTGGGCGCTGTCGGACTTCACCGAGGCCAACGGCGCGACCCGCATCGTGCCGGGCAGCCACCGGTTCGACGCACCACCCCGCTACGGTGCCGAGCACCCCACGGTCGCGGCCGAGATGCCCGCCGGCAGCATCCTGCTGTTCGACAGCGCGCTGTGGCACGCGGGCGGCGCCAACCGCACCGAGGCGCGCCGCTGGGCGATCGCCTGCTACTACTGCGTGGGCTGGATGCGCCAGCAGGAGAACCAGCTGCTCGGCGTGCCCGGCGAGCTCGCCCGCCGCATGCCGCGCCGGCTCCAGCAGCTGTGCGGCTGGTCGGTCTGGCAGGGCCAGTACGGGCACGTCGACAACCACGACCCGATCGAGTTCCTCGGCGGCGAACGCGAGCGCCCGATGATCTGGGACGACGCGCCGCGCAAGCCGTGAAGAGACCGGGCTCGCCTCAGCGCGTGCGTTCCAGACGCGCGAGCGCCGTGCCCAGGATCCCCTTGGGCAGGTAGATGATGAACAGCACCAGCAGCGCGCCGTAGATCAGCAGGTCCAGCCCGTGGATCGTGTTGCCCACCGCGATCCGCAGCGTCTCGGACAGCGCCAGCAGGAACACCGCGCCCACCGTCGGCCCGAGCATCACGAACATGCCGCCGGCGATCGCGCCGAACACCATCTGCAGCGAGATGCCGATGCCGGACACCGTCTCCGGGTTCACGTAGAGCTGGTACTGCGCGTAGAGCACGCCGCCCACGCAGGTCATCGCCGCCGACAGCATCGTCACCTTGAGCTTGGTGCGCGAGACGTCGATGCCGATCGAGGCGGCCGCGTCCTCCTCCTCGCTGATCGCCTCGAGCGCCAGCCGGTCCATGCTGCGGTCCACCCGCCGCCAGACCCACAGCGCGAACAGCCAGCAGGCGACCACGAGGTAGAACCAGACCAGCTTGTCCGAGAACTGCAGCGCGCCGACCGCCACCGTCGCGCCGTCGGTCAGCGCCGACTTGGGCGTGATGCCGAGCGAGCCGCCGGTGTGGTCGCGCAGCGCGACGATCACCAGGCGCACGACCTCCGACAGCGCCAGCGTGACCAGCGCGAAATAGTGGCCGACGATCCGGAAGCGGAAGCACGGCCAGCCGATCAGCACCGCGAGCGCGAGCGTGAGCACGATCGCGCCCAGCGCCCCGAGCCAAGGCGACACGCCGAAGGTGTTCCACAGCAGCACCGAGCCGTACGCGCCGATGCCCAGGAACGCGCCGTGTCCGAAGCTCACCATCCCGAGCCGGCCCATGATCGACCAGCTGGTGTAGATGAAGCCCCACAGCAGCGCCATGATGGCGAGGTGGAGCGGATAGGTGCCGAAGCCTGCGAACGGCGCCACCAGCAGCAGCGCGAGCCCGACGCCCCCCAGGATCCGTGATCGGTTCATCGGCTCACCTGCGCTTCGCGAACAGCCCTTCGGGCTTCCAGAACATCGTCGCGATGAAGAACACGAACGCGATCACGTAGCCCCACTCGAGCTGGAACAGGAAGCCGCCGACCGCGATGAACTGCGCGAAGATGAACGCGGCCAGGAAGCCCCCGATCAGGTTGCCCAGCCCGCCCAGCACGCAGATCAGGAAGGTGATCGGGCCGAACGACAGGCCGATCGCCGGATGGATGTCGTACTGCAGCACCAGCAGGCAGGCGGCCAGGCCCGCCAGCCCGCCACCGAGCGCCGAGGTGGTCAGGTAGATGCGCCCCGGGTCGACGCCCATCAGCGGCATGATCCCGCGGTCCTGGCTGATCGCGCGGATCGCGGTGCCGATGTAGCTGCGCGACAGGAACAGCCAGGTGCCGCCGATCGCCGCGATCGCGACCGCGAAGGCGATCAGCCGCGCGAGCGACAGGTTCATCTCGCCGATCGCGAAGGTCGGCAGCCGCACGCCCAGGTTGCGGAACTCGACGCCGAAGGCCACCGTCGCCACCGCCTGCAGGAAGAACAGCACCCCGCCGGTGACCAGCAGCTGGTTGATCGGCTCGGCGGCCAGCACCGGACGGATGACGAACTGGTGCAGCGCCGCCCCGAGCACCGCGATCGACACGATGCCCGCCGCGAACGCGCCGAGGAGCGGCCAGCCCTGCTCGACGTGCAGCCACCAGATCACGTACATGCCGATCATCATCATCTCGGCGTAGCAGATCCAGACGACGTCGATCACGCCGAAGATCAGGTTCAGCCCGAGCGCGAGCAGCGCCAGCAGCCCGCCGAGCAGCAGGCCGTTGATCACCGCCTCGAGGAGGTAGATGTCGAAGAAGTCGCTCATGGGGGTCCTGTCAGACGCCGAGGTAGGCGCGGCGGATCTCGTCGCTCGCCAGCAGCTCGGCCGCCGGGCCGCTCTGCCGGATCCGGCCGGTCTCCAGCAGGTAGGCGCGGTCGACGACCTTGAGCACCTGCTGGATGTTCTGTTCGACGATCAGCACGGTGTAGCCCTGCTCGCGGATCGTGCGCATCAGCCCGAAGATCGACTGCACCACCACCGGCGCGAGTCCGGCCGAGGGCTCGTCGAGCAGCAGCAGCTTCGGGCCGCTCATCAGCGCGCGACCGATCGCGCACATCTGCTGCTCGCCGCCGGACATCGTGCCGGCCATCTGCAGCCGGCGCTCCTTCATCTTCGGGAACAGCGAGTAGACGAACTCCAGCCGCTCGGCATGGCGCGAGCGCGCCGCCGGCGTGTACGCACCCATCTTCAGGTTGTCCTCGACCGACAGCCGCGGAAACAGCCGGCGGCCCTCGGGCACCTGCGCGATGCCCAGCGCGATCACCTCGTGCGCGGGCACGCCGTCGTAGGCACGCCCCTCCATCGACAGCGAGCCCGAAGTCGGCTCGATCAGCTTGGAGATGGCGCGCAGCAGCGTCGTCTTGCCCGCGCCGTTCGGGCCGATCACCGCGACCGCCTCGCCGGCGTCGACCTTCAGCGACACGTCGAACAGCGCCTGGAACGCGCCGTAGCCGGCGCTCACCCCCTTCAGCTCGAGCATCAGCTGCGCTCCTGGCGTGCGCCCGCGCGCTCGGCGTCGGTCTCGCGCACCTGCGCCTGGACCTGTTCGGCGTCGGTGCCGAGGTAGACCTCGACCACCTTCGGGTCTCGCGTGACCTCGGCCGGCGTGCCCTGGGCGATCAGCTCGCCGTGGTCCAGCACCAGGCAGCGGTCGATGACCCGCATCAGCACGCCCATGATGTGCTCCACCCACACGATCGAGATGCCGCGCTCGTCGCGGATGCGGCGCAGCATGTCGGCGGCCTGGTTCATCTCGGTCTCGTCGAGACCGCCCAGGCTCTCGTCGGCGAGCAGCAGCTTGGGCTGCGTGGCGAGCGCCCGCGCCATCTCGAGCTTCTTGAGCCCGGCCGCGCCCAGCCCGTCGACACGGGCCCCCGGATCGGACGGCAGCCCGATCAGCGCCAGCGCGTCCTCGGCCCGGCGCTGCGCCTCGCCGCGGGTCACCGGCTCAGAGGCGCCGTAGTAGGCGGCGAGCGTCGCGTTCTCGAGGATGGACAGCTTGCGGAACGGCCGCGGGATCTGGAAGGTCCGCGCGATGCCGGCCCGGCAGATCCGGTTCGGCGGCAGCCCGCCGATCTCGCGGTCCAGGAAGCGCACCGAGCCCTCGGTCGGCGCGTACAGGCCCGCGATGACGTTGAAGGTGGTGCTCTTGCCGGAGCCGTTCGGGCCGATCAGGCCGAGGATCTCGCCCTGGCGCAGCTCGAACGACAGGCGATCGACGGCGGTGAAGCCGCCGAAGCGCTTGGTCATCGAGTCGATTCTGAGCATGGACAGCCTATACGGCCGCCTTTCGGCGGATTCACGTTCGGGGAGCACCCGTGCCGGGCCGGCGGGCCCGGCCTGCGGCGCCGGCGGCGAGCAGTGCTCGCCGCCGGCGCCGCCCCCTCAGGGCGCGTAGGTGTGGCCCTTGGGCAGGGGCAGGACCGGGTCGCGGGTCTTGATCGCGGAGGGCCAGACGACGAAGGTGTCGTTGCCCGCGTACTGCATCACGACCGGCGAGGAGCGCTCGTTCTGGCCGGACATCTGCGTGCCGGGCGGGAAGAACTTCACGCCGTAGCCCTGGATGGTGCCGCCCACCGGGATGTCCGTGTCGAGCGCGGCCTGGCGCAGCGCCTCGGCGTCGACGCCGCCGTACTTCTTGATCGCCCGCGGCAGCACGTCGGTGAAGAAGATCCACGACTGGTTGAAGCCCATCGACACGTGCGGCGGCACCTCGTCGGACTTCACGTCGGCCTTGTAGCGCTTGATCATCTCGGCGGTCACCGCGCCCAGGCCGGGCGCGAGCGACTTCGGATCGAGGAGCTGCGCGGCCACCGGGTCGACGTTGTAGATGAAGTTCGCGTCGTCCTTGAAGGTGGCGAAGAGCTTGTCGAACTGGCCGTAGCCCGCGCCGTGGCCGATCAGCGCCGCCCACTTCAGGCCCTGCTCGCGGGACTGCCGCAGGAACAGCGTGATGTCCGGGTTGTAGCCGGTGTGCAGGATCACGTCGGGCCGCGCACGCTTGAGCTTGGTCACCAGCGACGAGAGGTCGGGCGAGGTCGCCGCGTAGCCTTCCTTGAGCGCGATCTGGATGCCGTTCTGCTTGCAGGTCGCTTCGTTCCCCGAGGCCACGCCCGCGCCGTACGGGCCGTCCTCGTAGATGATCGCGACCTTGAGGTCCTTGGGCTCCTTGCCCAGGCGCGCCTTGGACTGCTCCTTGAGGAAGTCGCAGGAGGCCGCGCCGAACTGGTCGGAGTGCACCTGCGCACGGAACACGTAGCGCAGGTTCTTGTCCTTGAGCACCGCCGAGGCGACGCAGACGTTCGCCCACATGAAGCGCTTGGACTGGTCGGCCTTCTGGGCCATCGGCACGCAGTGGGCGGACGAGAACACGCCCATCAGCATGTCGACCTTCTCCTGGTTCAGGAGCCGCTCGGCCTCGTTGATGGCGACGTCGGCCTTGCTCTGCGCATCGGCGTAGACCGGCTTGATCCGGTAGCCCTCGACCCCGCCGCGCTCGTTGATCATGTCGATCGCGTACTTGGTGCCGAGGTAGCTGGCGTTCGAGCCGCCGGCCGCGAAGGCGCCGGTCAGGTCGTAGATGACGCCGATCTTCAGTTCCTTGCCCTGGGCGAGGACAGGGCCGGCGGCGACCGACGCGACGATGGCCGCGGCGGCGAACAGGATGCTGCGCATGGGGGGTCTCCTCCGGGCGGCGTCGTTGCGCCGCGTGTGTCGGTTGAATCTCGGATGATCCTAACCGCAGCGGCGACACCGGCACAACCCGCCGCCCCGGCGCGTGGCACGGGCTGGCGTTGACGTTGACGTCAACGTCAACTACCCTCCCCCGGCTCGCCAACGGCCTGCCGCCCTCCCGGCCCGTCCCCTCCCCGGTCCCACCGCCATGCCCGACACGCCGACCCCCGACGCGACGCTGCGGCCGCCCGAAGACCCGGGCTACGAGGCGCGGGTGCGCGCGTCGTTCGACCGACAGCCCTTCATGTCGAGGATGGGTGCGGAGATGACCCGCGTCGCACCGGGCGAGGTGTCGATCGACCTGCCCTTCGACGTCGAGCTCACGCAGCAGCACGGCTTCCTGCACGGCGGCGCGATCGCCTCGGTGCTCGACGCGGCCTGCGGCTTCGCCGCGTCCACGCTGATGCCCGCCGATGCCGGCGTGCTGACCATCGAGTTCAAGATCAACTTCCTCGCGCCGGCCGCGGGCGAGCGCTTCCGCTTCACCGGTCGTGTGCGGCGCGCCGGCCGGACGGTAACATTCGTGGACGGCGACGCGATCGCCGTCGCCGACGGCCGAGCCAGGACCGTCGCGACGATGCAGGCCACCATGATGACGGTGCAGGGCCGCGACGACGTCCGGCACTGAGCCCGCCCCACCCGACGCAACGCAGGGACCCCGGATGCTGAACCTTCCCGGATTGCAGTTCGACCTCGGCGAGGACGTCGCCATGCTGCGCGACGCGCTGCAGCAGTTCACCGCCGCCGAGATCACGCCGCGCGCCGCCGAGATCGACCGCAGCGACCAGTTCCCGATGGACCTGTGGCGCAAGCTCGGCGAGCTCGGCGTGCACGGCATGACCGTGCCCGAGCAGTACGGCGGCACCGACATGGGCTACCTCGCCCACATCGTCGCGATGGAGGAGATCTCGCGCGGGTCGGCCTCGGTCGGCCTGTCGTACGGCGCGCACTCCAACCTCTGCGTGAACCAGATCAACCGCAACGGCACGACCTGGCAGAAGGAGAAGTACCTGCCGAAGCTGGTCTCGGGCGAATGGATCGGCGCGCTCGCGATGAGCGAGCCGAACGCCGGCTCCGACGTCGTGTCGATGAAGCTGCGCGCCGACTTCCGCGGCGACCGCTGGGTGCTCAACGGCTCGAAGATGTGGATCACCAACGGCCCCGACGCCGACGTGATGGTGATCTACGCCAAGAACGACCTCGAGGCCGGACCGCGCGGCATCACCGCCTTCCTCGTCGAGAAGACCTTCAAGGGCTTCTCGGTCGCGCAGAAGCTCGACAAGATGGGCATGCGCGGCAGCCACACCGGCGAGCTGGTGTTCCAGGACTGCGAGGTGCCGGCCGAGAACGTCCTCGGCGGCATCGACGGCGACGACCTCAAGGGCGTGGGCCGCGGCGCCAACGTGCTGATGAGCGGGCTCGACTTCGAGCGCGCGGTGCTCTCGGGCGGGCCGCTCGGCATCATGAGCGCGTGCATGGACGTGGTCGTGCCCTACCTGCACGAGCGCAAGCAGTTCGGCCAGCCGATCGGCGAGTTCCAGCTCATGCAGGGCAAGCTGGCCGACATGTACAGCACGATGATGGCCTGCCGCGCCTACGTGTACGAGGTCGGCAAGCAGTGCGACCGCTCGCGCGAAGGCACGATCGACGTGCGCACGCTGCGCAAGGACGCGGCCGCCGCGATCCTGTACTCGGCCGAGAAGGCGACCTGGATGGCCGGCGAGGCGATCCAGTGCCTGGGCGGCAACGGCTACATCAACGACTACCCCACCGGCCGGCTCTGGCGCGACGCCAAGCTCTACGAGATCGGCGCGGGCACCTCCGAGATCCGCCGGATGCTGATCGGCCGCGAGCTGTTCGCCGAGACGGCCTGACGGGCGCGCCGCGATGCCGCAGCGCACCTCCGACCAGGCCCTGGCGATCGCGCAGGCGATCCTCGCCGGCTTCGACCGCCACTACGCCCTGTTCCGCTACAACGCGCAGCAGGCGAAGTCCCGCTACGAGGCGGCCGACTGGCACGCCATCCGGCAGCTCGCCCGCGAGCGGATCGCCTTCTACGACGAGCGCGTGCGCGAGGCCGTGGCCCGCATCGAGAACGTCTTCGGCGCGACCGACCTCGCGGCCGGCAACTGGGCGCAGGTCAAGCGCCACTACGTCGCCCTGCTCTCCGAGCACCGTCAGCCCGAGCTGGCCGAGACCTTCTTCAACTCGGTGTGCGCCAAGCTGCTGCACCGCACCTACTTCCACAACGACTTCATCTTCGTGCGCCCGGCGGTGGCCACCGACTATCTCGACGGCGATCCGCCGAGCTTTCGTGCCTACTACCCGGCCGGCCTCGGCCTGCGCCGCACGCTGCGCCAGATGATCGTCGACCTCGGCCTGGCCTGCCCGTTCGTGGACATCGACCGCGACCTCGCTCTGGTGACCGCCGCGATGCGCGAGTTCGCGCCCGAGGACGCCGCGCCGGCCACCGACTGCCAGCTCAACGTGCTGCGCACGCTGTTCTACCGGAACAAGGGCGCCTACCTGATCGGGCGCTACGTGGCCGACGGCGAGGTCACGCCCTTCGCGATCCCGATCCTGCAGGACGGGCGCGGGCGGCTCTTCCTCGACACGCTGCTGCACGGCGCCGAGCGCATCGAGACGCTGTTCAACTTCTCGCGCGCCTACTTCATGGTCGACATGGAGGTGCCCTCGGCCTACGTGCGCTTCCTGAGGTCGCTGATGCCGACCAAGCCCGAGTCCGAGCTCTACACGATGCTCGGGCTGCACAAGCAGGGCAAGACCGCGTTCTACCGCGACATGCTCGCGCACCTGAAGCACTCGCACGACAAGTTCGTCATCGCGCCGGGCATCAAGGGGCTGGTGATGGGCGTGTTCACGCTGCCCTCGTTCCCGTACGTGTTCAAGATCATCAAGGACAACCGCAAGAAGGACGTCAGCCGCGAGTTCATCCAGTCGCAATACCAGCGCGTGAAGATGCACGACCGCGTCGGGCGCATGGCCGACACCTGGGAGTACTCGGACGTGCCGTTCCCGAAGGCCCGCTTCGACCCCGCGCTGATCGACGAGCTGCGCGCCACCGCGCCCTCGATCATCGAGGAGGACGCCGACACGCTGGTCATCAAGCACCTGTACATCGAGCGGCGGATGATCCCGCTCAACATGTACCTCGAGCGCTGCACCGACGCCGAGCGCGAGCATGCGCTGATCGAGTACGGCGACGCGATCAAGCAGATGGTCGCCGCCGACATCTTCCCCGGCGACATGCTCTACAAGAACTTCGGCGTCACCCGCCAGGGCCGCGTGGTCTTCTACGACTACGACGAGGTGGCCTACGTCACCGACTGCGTGTTCCGCCGGATCCCCGAGCCGCGAACGCCCGAGGAGGAGATGGCC
>JAIYAG010000538.1 GCA_027489195.1 Burkholderiales bacterium
CCGCGTGCTGATCGTCGCCGAGTCCGCGGGTCGGCGCGAGACGCTCGCGCAGCTGCTCGCCGAGCATCAGCTCGACCTGCCGCAGGTCGACGACTGGAAGGCGTTCGCCGACACCGGCCTGACCCGCGCGCTGGGGATCGGCCCGATCGCGGAGGGCTTCCGGCGCACCGGCGAGCCGGGCATCGCGGTCGTCACCGAGAGCGAGCTCTTCGCCGGCACGGCCCGGCGCCGCCGGGGCCGCCGCCAGGAGGCGGTGACCGACGTCGACGCGATCATCCGCGACCTGTCGGAGCTCTCGCTCGGCGATCCGGTGGTGCACGCCCAGCACGGCATCGGCCGCTACCGCGGCCTGGTCAACCTCGACCTCGGCGACGGCCCGACCGAGTTCCTGCACCTGGCCTATGCGAACGACGCGACGCTCTACGTGCCGGTCTCGCAGCTGCACCTGATCGGCCGCTACTCGGGCGCCTCGCCCGAGGAGGCGCCGCTGCACGGGCTGGGCTCGGGCCAGTGGGAACGCGCCAAGCAGAAGGCCGCCAAGCGCGCCCGCGACACCGCCGCCGAGCTGCTCAACCTCTATGCGCGGCGGGCCGCGCGCCAGGGCCACGCGTTCAGCTTCGACGCCCGCGACTACGAGCTGTTCGCCGAAGGCTTCGGCTTCGACGAGACGCCCGACCAGCTCGCCGCGATCCACGCGGTCACGCAGGACCTGGTGTCCGGCAAGCCGATGGACCGGCTGATCTGCGGCGACGTGGGCTTCGGCAAGACCGAGGTGGCGCTGCGCGCGGCCTTCGTGGCGGCGGCCGACGGCAAGCAGGTGGTGATCCTGTGCCCGACCACGCTGCTCGCCGAGCAGCACTTCGAGACCTTCAAGGACCGCTTCTCCAACTGGCCGATCAAGCTCGCCGAGCTGTCTCGCTTCAGGAGCCCGAAGGAAGTCCGCGCGGCGCTCGACGGCCTCGCCGACGGATCGATCGACATCGTCATCGGCACCCACAAGCTGCTGTCGAAGGACGTCGCGTTCAAGCGCCTGGGGCTGGTGATCATCGACGAGGAGCGCCGCTTCGGCGTACGCCAGAAGGAGGCCCTGAAGGCGCTGCGCGCCGAGGTCGACGTGCTGACCCTGACCGCCACGCCGATCCCGCGGACCCTGGCGATGAGCCTGGAGGGCATCCGCGACTTCTCGGTCATCGCCACCGCACCGCAGAAGCGGCTCGCGATCAAGACCTTCGTCCGGGCCGAGACCGAGGGCACCATCCGCGAGGCGCTGCTGCGCGAGCTGCGGCGCGGCGGCCAGGCGTACTTCCTGCACAACGAGGTCGACACGATCGAGAACCGGCGGCAGATGCTCGACAAGCTGGTGCCCGAGGCCCGCGTGGTGGTCGCCCACGGCCAGATGAACGAGCGCGAGCTCGAGCGCGTGATGCGCGAGTTCCATGCGCAGCGTGCCAACGTGCTGCTGTGCACGACGATCATCGAGACCGGCATCGACGTGCCCACCGCCAACACCATCGTGATGCACCGCGCCGACAAGTTCGGCCTCGCGCAGCTCCACCAGCTGCGCGGACGCGTCGGCCGCTCGCACCACCAGGCCTATGCGTACCTGCTGATCCCCGACGAGGGCGCGATCACCAAGGACGCCACCAAGCGGCTCGAGGCCATCCAGGCGATGGAGGAGCTCGGCTCGGGCTTCTTCCTGGCGATGCACGACCTCGAGATCCGCGGCGCCGGCGAGGTGCTCGGCGACTCGCAGTCGGGCGACATGCAGGAGGTGGGCTTCGGCCTGTATGCCGACATGCTGAACCAGGCCGTGCGGGCACTGAAGAACGGCCGCGAGCCCGACCTGAGCGCACCGCTCGAGGCGGTCACCGAGATCAACCTGCACGTGCCCGCGCTGCTGCCGGCCGAGTACTGCGGCGACGTCAACGAGCGGCTCACGCTGTACAAGCGGCTGGCCAACTGCACGACGCTCGATGCGCTGGAAGGCATGCAGGAAGAGCTGGTGGACCGCTTCGGCAAGCTGCCCGAGGCGGCGCGCGCGCTGATCGAGACCCACCGGCTGCGCATCCTGTCGGCGCCGCTGGGCGTGGCCCGGATCGATGCCGCCGCCGAGGCGGTGGTGATGAGCTTCGTGCCGAACCCGCCGCTGCCGCCGGAGAAGATCATCCGCTTCATCCAGTCGCGCCGCGACGTGAAGCTCTCGGGGCCCGACCGGCTGCGGTTCACGCTGAAGACGGTCGACCTCACGCAGCGCGTGCAACGCCTGCGCGAGATCCTCAAGGCGCTGGCGACATGAGCCGGCTCGTCGTCCAGCATCCGGCGCTCGCCGACGACGCGGTCCGTGCGATCGCCGAGGCGGCCGGCGCCCCGCCCGCCGAGCGCCGTCCCGCGCTCGCCCGCTGGGAGCAGGTCGCGCTCGACGGCGAACGCGTGTCCTCGCTCGCCGAGGCCTGGGCCGTGGATGCGGAGCTGGTCCGCCCCGGCATGCGGCTGGCCGACTTCCGGCTGGCCGCCTTCGACATGGACTCGACCCTCATCACCATCGAGTGCGTCGACGAGATCGCCGACTACGTCGGCCGCAAGGCCGAGGTCGCCGCGATCACCGAGGCCGCGATGCGCGGCGAGATCGCCGACTACGACGAGAGCCTGCGGCGGCGCGTCGCGCTGCTGGCCGGGCTGCCCGAAGCCACGCTCGAGCGGGTCTGGGACGAGCGCGTCAGGCTGTCGCCCGGTGCCGACAGCCTGGTCGCCGCACTCCGGGCGGCGGGGCTGCGCACCCTGCTCGTGTCCGGCGGCTTCACCTTCTTCACCGACCGGCTGCGTGCGCGCCTCGGTCTCGACGCGTCGCGCTCGAACCTGCTCGAGGTCGAGGGCGGGCGCCTGACGGGGCGCCTGATCGGCCCGATCGTCAATGCCGAGGCCAAGCAGCGGATCGTCGAGCAGACCTGCGCGCAGATCGGCTGCACGCCGGCCCAGGCCATCGTCGTCGGCGACGGCGCGAACGACCTGCGGATGATGTCGATCGCCGGGCTCTCCGTGGCCTTCCATGCCAAGCCGATCGTCCGCGACGAGACGACCCACGCGATCAACCACTGCGGTCTGGACGCGATCCTGAACTTCTTCGATCCAGCCTGACTGTACAGCCGCCTCTCGGCGGAGTCCCGCCGTCGGCGCACCAGTGCGCCGCAAGCATGCGGCGCCCGCTCCGCCGGCGGCGGGCAGTGCCCGCGCGCCGAGCGGTGCTCAGCGCCCCCGGCTACGCCGGGACGCTCGGCAGCCCCGACAGCGCCATCGCCAGCTCCTGCGGGTCGTACTGCTGGTCGGTCAGCTTCCCGGCCGCGTAGTCGATGTACGCCTGCATGTCGAAGTGACCGTGCCCGCAGAGGTTGAAGAGGATCGTCTCCGAGCGCCCTTCCCGCTTGCAGCGCAGCGCCTCCTCGATCGCGCCCTTCACCGCATGGTTCGCCTCGGGCGCCGGCACGATGCCCTCGGCGCGCGCGAAGGTCACGCCGGCGGCGAAGCACTCGGTCTGGTGGTAGGCGGTCGCCTCGATCAGCCCGAGCTCCTTCAGGTGCGAGACCAGCGGCGCCATGCCGTGATAGCGCAGCCCGCCGGCGTGGAAGCCGGGCGGCGTGAAGGTCGACCCGAGCGTGTGCATCTTGGTGAGCGGCGTCATGTGCGCGGTGTCGCCGAAGTCGTAGGCGTACTTGCCGCGCGTGAGCGACGGACAGGCGGCCGGCTCGACCGCGACGATGCGTGCCTTGCGGCCCCCGCGCAGCGCGTCGCCGATGAAGGGGAACGCGATGCCGGCGAAGTTCGAGCCGCCCCCGGTGCAGCCGACGACCACGTCCGGCCAGGCGCCGGCCATCTCCATCTGCTCCATCGACTCCAGCCCGATGATGGTCTGGTGCAGCAGCACGTGGTTCAGCACCGAGCCGAGCGCGTACTTGGTGTCCTCGCGCTGCACCGCGACCTCGACGGCCTCGGAGATCGCGATGCCGAGCGACCCGGGGTGGTTCGGCGTGCGCTCGAGCACGCTGCGGCCGTAGGCGGTCTCGGTCGACGGCGAAGGCAGGCAGCGCGCGCCATAGGTCTCCATCAGCGCGCGGCGGTACGGCTTCTGGTCGTACGAGACACGGACCTGGAAGACCAGCACCTCGAGGCCGAACAGGTTGCCGGCGAAGGACAGCGACGTGCCCCACTGGCCCGCGCCGGTCTCGGTCGACAGGCGCTTGACGCCCGCCTCCTTGTTGTAGAACGCCTGCGCCACCGCAGTGTTCGGCTTGTGCGAGCCGGCGGGGCTCACGCCCTCGTACTTGTAGAAGATCTTCGCCGGCGTGCCGAGCGCCTTCTCCAGGCGGTGCGCGCGGTACAGCGGCGCCGGTCGCCAGAGCCGGTAGACATCGCGTACCGGCTCGGGGATCTCGACCTCGCGCTCGGTGGTGACCTCCTGCATGATCAGTTCCATCGGGAACAGCGGCGCGAGGTCGTCGGGCCCCACCGGCTGCAGCGTGCCGGGGTGCAGCACCGCGGGCAGCGGCTTGGGCAGGTCGGCCTGGATGTTGTACCAGCGCTTGGGGATCCGGTCCTCGGGCAGCAGGTACTTGGTCGATTCGGTCATCGTCGTCTCCTAGTGAGTCGGTGCGGTCGCGTGCGCCGGGGCGATGATGCCCGCCCGCCGCACGGCTGCGCAATGGCCCGCGCGGCCGCGGGCCTGCGATTCAGGCGACGTTCGCCGGCCCCGAGGCGTCCTAAGCGCGCCCCGGCCCCGACGCGTCCTCAGCGCGCCCCGGCCGCGACCAGCAGCCGTTCGGGCTCGCGCTGCCCTCGCCGCCGCGCATGCGCGAGGGGCGTCACGCCATCGCGGTCGGGCTTCGACGGGTCGGCGCCCCGGCCGAGCAGCATCCGCACGATCTCGGCATGCGCGGGGCCGCCGTCGCCCAGGATCACTGCCTCGAGCAGCGCGGTCCAGCCGAGGTCGTTCACGTGGTCGACGTCGATCGCGGTCTGCAGCAGCACGCGCACGGCCTCGAC
>JAIYAG010000180.1 GCA_027489195.1 Burkholderiales bacterium
ATCCCGATCCACTTCTCGTTCGCCGAGCACGAGCACATCGAAGGCAATATGAGCGCCGAGCGGCGCTTGCTGATGCGCGACGTATTTGATCTGCCCAACCTTGCCGCGATGGACGACGGCATCGCCAACGGCACGCACGAGCCGCGCGCCGGGGACGCGCAGCCGCTGTCGCTGTTCACCGCGCCGCGCGTGGACTACTCGCTGCACCGGCTGCGCCACTACACCGGCACCGCGCCCGCGCACTTCCAGAACTTCGTGCTGTTCACCAACTACCAGTTCTACATCGACGAGTTCGTGCGGCTCGGCCGCGAACTGATGGCGATGCCCGGCGACGGCGCCGCCGACGGCTACGTCGCCTTCGTCGAGCCGGGCGATCGCGTGCACGCGCGCCACGCCCGGGCGCCGGCCGAGGGCGCACCCGGCCGTGCCGGCCCGATCGGCGCCGCGGTCGGCGACGAGGAGCCCGCCGAGGCACCGCAGCCGGCGCGGCTGCCGCAGATGCCCGCCTACCACCTGGTACGCGAGGACGGCACCGGCATCACGATGATCAACATCGGCGTGGGGCCGTCGAACGCCAAGACCATCACCGACCATGTCGCGGTGCTGCGTCCGCATGCGTGGATCATGCTCGGGCACTGCGCCGGCCTGCATGCGACCCAGCGGCTCGGCGACTACGTGCTGGCGCACGGCTACGTCCGCGAGGACCACGTCCTCGACGAGGAGCTGCCGCTGTGGGTGCCGGTGCCGGCGCTCGCCGAGATCCAGGTCGCGATCGAGGCGGCGGTCGCCGACGTCACCCAGCTCGAGGGCTACGAGCTCAAGCGGATCATGCGCACCGGCACGGTGGCCTCGACCGACAACCGCAACTGGGAGCTGCTGCCGCACCACGGCCCGACGCGCCGCTTCTCGCAGAGCCGCGCGATCGCGCTCGACATGGAGAGCGCGACGATCGCCGCCAACGGCTTCCGTTTCCGCGTGCCCTACGGGACGCTGCTGTGCGTGTCCGACAAGCCGCTGCACGGCGAGATCAAGCTGCCCGGCATGGCCAACCGCTTCTACCGGGCGAGCGTCGACCAGCACCTGCGGATCGGCATGCGGGCGGTCGAGCTGCTGCGCCGGGCCGGCAACAACCGCCTGCACAGCCGCAAGCTGCGCAGCTTCGCCGAGGTGGCCTTCCAGTAGGCGCGACCATGGCCCTCTCCGAACCGACCGTCGCGCCCGGCGCCGACGCGAGCTGGCTCGACGCGCTGAACCCCGAGCAGCGCCTGGCCGCGACCTTCGGCGGGCGCGATGCGGACGGGCGCTTCGCCAGCGGCCCGCTGCTGGTGATCGCGGGGGCCGGCACCGGCAAGACCGCGACGCTCGCGCACCGCGTCGCGCACCTCGTGGTCGAGGGCGTCGACCCGGCGCGCATCCTGCTGCTGACCTTCAGCCGCCGCGCCGCGCAGGAGATGACGCGCCGCGCCGAGCGGCTGGCCGCGCAGGCGCTGTCGCAGCGTGCCGGCCGAAAGCCTGCCGCGGGCGACGACGCGCCGCGCCTGCGCCTGCCCTGGGCCGGTACGTTCCACGCCATCGGCGCGCGGCTGCTGCGCGCCCATGCGGCGCAGGTCGGCCTGGACGAGGCCTTCGGCATCCTCGACCGGGGCGACGCCGCCGACCTCATGGACGTCGCGCGCCACGAGCTCGGGCTGTCGGCCAAGACGAAGCGCTTTCCGCGCAAGGACGCCTGCCTCGCCATCTACTCGCACCGCGTGAACACCGGCTGGCCGCTCGAGCGGGTGCTGCGCGAGGTGTTCCCGTGGTGCGTGGAGTGGGCCGACGAGCTGGTCGCGCTGTACCGCGACTACATCGCGCGCAAGCAGTCCAACGGCGTGCTCGACTACGACGACCTGCTGCTCTGGTGGGACGCGGCGATGTCCGACGCGGCGCTCGCCGCCGAGATCGCCGCCGGCTTCGACCACGTGCTGGTCGACGAGTACCAGGACACCAACGCGCTGCAGGCGCGCGTGCTGCGCGCGCTGCGCCCGGACGGCCGCGGCCTGACCGTGGTCGGCGACGACGCGCAGTCGATCTACGCGTTCCGCGCGGCCGACGTCGGCAACATCCTCGACTTTCCCGACCAGTTCGATCCGCCGGCCGCCCGGATCGCGCTCGAGACCAACTACCGCTCGGTGCAGCCCGTGCTCGACGCCGCGGATGCCCTGATCGCCGAGGGCCGGCGCCAGTATCCCAAGCGGCTGCGCGCCGCGCGCAGCGGCGGCGAGACGCCCGCGCTGGTGACCGTCGCCGACACCCGCGAGCAGGCCGACTGGGTGATCGCGCAGGTGCTCGCGCAGCGCGAGGCCGGCGTGCTCATGAAGCGCCAGGCGGTGCTGTTCCGCAGCAGCCACCACAGCGACCTGCTCGAGGTCGAGCTCGCGCGGCGCAACATCCCCTACGTCAAGCACGGCGGGCTCAAGTTCCTCGAGGCCGCGCACGTCAAGGACCTGCTCGCGGTGCTGCGCTGGGCCGACATGCCGCGCCACGGCATCGCCGCGTTCCGGGTGCTGCAGCTGATGCCCGGCATGGGGCCGGCCAATGCCAAGCGGGCGATCGCGCACGTGGCCGCCGCGGACGGCGCGCTCGGCGCGCTCGCCGGCTTCGTGCCGCCGCCGCCGGCCCGCGACGGCTGGCCGGCGTTCGCCGCGCTGATGGCCACCCTCGCCGATCCGGCCACGCCCTGGGCCGGGCAGATCGACGCGGTGTCGGCCTGGTACCGGCCGCTGCTCGAGCAGCGCTTCGACGATGCGGCGGTGCGCGCCGCCGACCTCGACATGCTCGCGGTGGTCGCCGCGCGCGAGGGCACGCGCGAGCGCTTCCTGACCGAGATGACGCTCGACCCGCCGCAGGCCAGCGGCGACCTCGCCGGCGACCCGCTGCGCGACGAGGACTGGCTGGTGCTGTCCACCGTCCACTCGGCCAAGGGCCAGGAGTGGGACGCGGTCTACGTGATCGACGTGACCGACGGCAACTTCCCGAACGAGTACCAGACCGGCAGCGACGCCGGCATCGACGAGGAGCGCCGCCTGCTCTACGTCGCGATGACCCGCGCCAAGGACACCCTGCACCTGGTCGAGCCGCTGCGCCATGCGGTGGTCCAGCAGCCGCGGCTGGGGCCTGCCTACGTGCACGCGGCGCGCAGCCGCTTCATGACGCGCGGCGTGCTGGCGCGGCTGCGCCGCATCGGGCCGCCTCCCGCGCCCGCGCAGGGCGCCGCGGCGGCGGCGCGCGCCGCACCCGTCGACGTCGGCGCGAAGATCCGCGCCCTGTTCTGAAGGAGCGCCCCGCGGCCATGAGACAGACCGAGCGCTACTACCGAATCGACCAGCTGATCCGCTCGCGCGGCTCGATCGCCTTCAAGGACCTCCAGGAGGCCCTCGAGGTCTCGCGCGCCACGCTCACGCGCGACCTCGCCGCACTGCGCGACCGGTTCAACGCGCCGATCGTCTTCGACCGCGACCGCGGCGGCTACGTGCTCGCCGACGCGGGCTTCGGACCGCAGTACGAGCTGCCCGGCCTGTGGTTCAGCGACCGCGAGATCCTCGCGCTGCTGACGATGCACCGGATGCTCGAGGACCTCGGTTCGGGCGGCCTGCTCGGCGACCAGGTCGGCCCGCTCGTCGAGCGGCTCGAGGCGCTCCTCGGCCAGGGCGCGGGCGGCGCCCGCGTGGTGCGCGAGCGGGTGCGGATCATCCCGGCGCAGAACCGGCCGGTGGCGCCGCGCTTCTTCGAGCTGGTGGGCAGCGCGCTGGTCGGTCGCCAGCGTCTGGAGATCGCCTACCACTCGCGCGGGCGCGACGAGCGCGGCCGCCGCGAGGTGTCGCCGCAGCGCCTGGTCCACTGGCGCAACGCCTGGTACCTCGATGCGTTCTGCCACCGCGCCGAGGCGCTGCGCGTGTTCGCGCTCGACGCGGTGGAGGAGGCGCG